>PLAD01000348.1 GCA_003134215.1 Armatimonadota bacterium | reverse complement strand
GCAGTCAAACCGCCGGAGACCTTCTGGCCAAGAAGGAACTTGACGTGGCCGTCAGACAGCAGGTAGTTCGCACCGTTGGTGTGAACGCCATTGACGGTGATGAAGTTAAAGGTGGTTGCTGTCGAATAGGACGCGCCGATAGGACCGGTCACGTAGCCGGTTGAGGCGGTCGCGGTATTCGCACCGCCAGCGTATGTGCTCGAGAAGGTGTACCCATCACCGGCCGGAGAGATGCCTATCAACCCACTGGGTGTCACACCGGCTTCAGGAGCTGTTACAGGAGCTTGAACTCCCTGGCATTCTGCAAGAAGTACGGTGCTGGCAGGTGCGTTCAGAGCAGCGTTAGTGATGGCACTGGAGCCGTTGGCTGAACTCGGAACGAAGTCGCTGTTGTAAGCGTATGAGATCGGATAGGATGTTCCGGTTGCCTGAGTGGCATCGTCAGGGCAGTGGAAGATACCAGTCGACTTGGTGTACTGGTAGAGCTGACCAGCCCAACCCGTACCATCGGCGGCGCCGGCGGCAGTTGCAAGACCCGGCGGGTACTTCTCATCGTAGTCCTGGGTGTACTGAACAAAACCCAGTCCGATTTGCTTCATGTTGGACTGGCAAGACGCCTGCCGCGCCTTTTCACGCGCCTTTGCGAATACAGGGAACAGAATGGCAGCAAGAATCGCAATGATGGCGATGACGACGAGAAGTTCGATCAGGGTAAAACCCTTCTTTCGATCAATAGACATATAGTTTAAGCCTCCTTAGAGCTTATGAACCGTACTATAAAACAGTAGCGATCTTAATTTGCGAGCTCCCAAGCCTGCGCAACGACGCACATAGCGCGCCGGTTAAGCCATCTCTACTTAGTATAGTCTAACACACCCATAGGCGAATGTCAATTGAATTTCGGCGTCTTATGTTAGGACATGATTAAATTTGTACAATAATTATGCAATGCGTGGCAAAAAGCGGCAACTGACCATCCAGTTGCCGCCCTCAGACCTATGATATTTTTGTTTCATCTAAGCTATGGCAAAGATCGGTTCGCACAGTCCCGCACCTGAGGCCGCTTCTTTCAGCGGCATTCTCAAGCTAAATCTCTCTTGCTGCAGGACGACCTGCAGAGCGCGTCTTGTTAACTTATTTACCAACAGCGGAGCAACGAGATTTATCGTGGCTCCCTCGGGATTACTTCGGGGTACTGTAACCACGGCATAGATACGCCCCTGCTCGGAGACGTTCGTGATGGCGAGCTTAGCGAGAGCAAGCCCTGGGATTGTCGGCGAATAGTGGGGATCGGCGAGCCAGGGGTTCATGATAGGCAGCGCCAACGCCGGTTCATCGACGCATTGAAGCCAGCGAAACGGACTTTGCAAACCGTGGGCCGGCTTGTGAGGCAAAACGATAAATTTGGAAGCTCGCCCAAGGCCTGGCAGCCCCTCTTCGAATGTGATGACTTTCGATTCATCGACTTCAATTGTTCCAAACCTGGTGGTAGGTACTTGCATAGAATTTCCTTACGAGCTTGTGATGTAGTCTGCGAGTGAGTATTTGAAGCTTTCTGCGGTCGCCTCCAACGAGGCTTGATAGACGTTCTGATCGGTTTGAAGCTGTGTGTAGACCTGCGCAATGTCGGCATTCTGCACAGAGCTTAACTGATTCTGCAGGTCGCCGGTAACGGTGCCGAGCCGCGAATTGATGTCTGACAATTGGTTAACGTTTGAGCCGATGTTTGCACGCACCTGGCTGAGGTTATCGTTTGCCGTGTCTATTCCTGTCAAATCGCTCGATATCTTCGTCCCACTTCCCGACGTAATATCGGTCTGTAAGGTCTGGAGTGCAGAGAAGATCGGCGCAAAGACGGCGCTTCCGGGAGTATTAATCTGCATCTCCTGGCTCGGACCGACAGTTGCGGTCATCGCCCCGGAATTACCCTTATACGTATATGTCGTATCTCCCGGCGTATACGGCTCGGTACTCGTCTGGGTGCCGGAGAAAATATAATTGCCGTTTAGCTGCGAGTTCGCCAGTGTGGCGATCTGGCTGATGATGGACGATACCTGCGTAGCGTTCGCCGCCTCGCTCGCAGAGTTCTGCGTTCCAGTGTTCGCAGCAGAAACCGCGATCGACCTGGCCTGTGTCAACAAGTTCTGTACACTCTGCAATTGACTATCCGTATAGGAAAGATAGTTTGAGGCACTGGTTGAGTCGGTCTGATATTGGGCCACATTGGAAAGCGAATCGTTTAGGCCGAGAATCTGCGCCGTCCCCGCAGGATTGTCGGAAGGCTGAGTCACGGCGAGCCCGGATGAAAGCTCGTTTTCCGCCTGAGTTAAGAGGGTCGAGCTTGTACTGACGCTGGTGGATAGATAATTGGAGAGGTAACTTTCGGTGACTTGCATAGTTTAAAGTCCTTTAACTCGTTCCAAAGATCGAATTGATTAGTGTGTTCAACATATCGTCCTGTGTGGAGATAAATTGCGCGGAAGCTTGATAGGATCGCTGGTAAATCATCATATTGGTCATCTGCGAGTCGACTGAAACGCCCTCGATCGAGGCTTGCTGGTTCGTTAGCTGGGTCGCCGATGCGGTCGCATCGGTAGCCGCAGTCTGAGCGGCCTTAGTCTGCCCACCCAGATTCGTGATCATGTTGTTGAAATAGTTGGAGATTGTCTGATTACCTAGAGCAGCCTGGTTCGTTGTAGCAACATTGCCCATAAGGACTGCATTGGACACGTCACTTGGCGGCGGCGTAGTCGCAGGCGGGGTTACTACCGCCGCCGCGGCAAGCTCGGAAGGATTGTTGGTCAAGGTGGGATTGACCGCTATTGTGCTCGCGCTGGTTCCCGTAAAGAGAGGGATGTTGGTACTGCCATCGAGACCCATACCGGTTTGCTGCACTGCATTCACCGACGATATTATTGTCGAAGCAACTTTATCTAAATTGGTCTGATACCCGGCAATAGATGCCTGAGCCTGTGTGAGTCCGTATAGCGAACCGCCGGTCAGGTCTCCGCGAGCCTGCATGGCGGCCAGGGTAACCGTGTCTGACGTAGTCCCCACGACAAGATCTGTCGAACCTATCGAAACATTTACAGATCCGTTCACATTGCTGATCGTCTGAACATTGACTAAGTTCGAAAGATTATTTATCAGGAGTCCGCGTTGATCAAGGAGCGAATTTGGCTGGATGTTCTCAGCAGTATCCTGCTGAATTTGGACGTTGAGCGACGCTATCTGCTGCCCGATAGTGTTGACTTGATTCAAGTCCGAGGTTATATTCGACGCGACCGAGGCGCTGTTGGATGTAAGGTTTCCCTGTACCGTCTGGATGGTCTGTGCCAGTGCAGCAGCGCTGTCTACGACGGTTGACCGAACTCCGACGCTGCTGGGATTATTCTGCAGATTGTCTATGCTGGTAAAGAAGCCGCTGATTGCGGCGTTGATCCCGGTCGTGCTTGGCTCATTGAAGGAGTTCTGCACATCGCCCAAAGACGTGGAGAGAGCAGTCTGAGCGGAACTTTCGGACTGGGCATTTTGAACCTGTGCATCTAGATACTGGTTACTGGCGCGGGTAATCGTATTAACGATGGCGCCCCCGCCGTAAGTGCTTGCGATATTTCCGTCCGACGGACCAGTCGTGGGTCCGGGCACGCCGGTCTGAATATCCGCAGTCTCGGAAGTGTAGCCGGCTGTACCGGCATTCGATATATTGTTACCGGTGACGGTTTGCGCCGCTTGTGCTGAGTTCAAGCCGCTTAGTCCGATATTCAGGCCATAAAATGTTCCTGGAATAGTCATAACCGATTAACCGCAACCACGATGACCAATTAGGTCAAACTGCACTGTTGAAAAACACATTCCCACGATTTATTGATTGATGGCCTTGAGGACCATAGAAGCAGCCCTTACGATGAGTGTTTACCAATACTTTCATCATAAATTCAATATAGTTCACCTGGTTAGAGATGAGTTTTTTGTTTTGGCTGTTCACTGTGCGTACTTCTGCCAGGACCTTTTGAAGATCCTGTATTATTCGAGTTGCCGCAGCGCGTTCAGATTCCGGCCATGAGGCAATCAGATTGACGATTTGCCCTGTCCCCAAGACAGCAGTGCGCAGCTTGTGCTGAGTCTCCAGCTGTCCCAAAAGCTCGGTATATCGTTCGTGAAGCGCGGCAAATCGGCGACGATCGCACTTAATCAAGGCATCGTTCTGCTCTTCAATCAGCTCCAGATGACGCTTTTGCTGAGTCAAGTCGATGATCAGGAGCTTCAAGACCTGCTTGGGGGGAATATTCGCTTCCACCGGCGCATTTTCGATTTTACTTACGTCCTGTTTGTTCACTTGTTCGCCTCTGGATTCTCAGCGGCTTGCGACGCCGCAAGCTGCTTGTACATTTCGTTGGCAAGACTGTCGCTTCCGCCGTGTGTCGCCATTTGCTTCGCCACATTGTCGTCCATCATTCCTTGAAAAATGTCCTGCTCGTGAGCGTCGTCGCCAAGCAGCGTATCCTGCGGAACTGTCTTTCGCATCTCTTTGAGCATCATTCCAAAAAAGATGCTTTCAAAGTCCTGACAGGTGCTCTTCAGCTTTGCCTGTTCCGTTTTACTGAGACCGGACGTCGCAGATTTAGTCTGCTGCGCCGGGCTTATGGTCGGGTTTTGCGTCGAGTTTAAAGTTGTTAAAGCGTGCGAATTCATGAATGGTTATCTGTTTTATCGGCAAAATCACCGGGTTTCTTCAGGTTCACCCAGTATTTTTACTGGATTTCTATCTGGGCGTTGAGCGCTCCTGCATCTTTCATTGCCTGCAGGATCGAAATGAGATCCCGCGGCGTAACTCCAAGCGCATTCAAAGCTTTTACAACGCGATCGATTGTTGGACTCTCTTCGATCAACGCGAGGTGCTGCGTCCCCTCCGTCACCTTGACTTTCTCTTTAGGAACAGTCACCGTCGTCCCCTTGCTTTGCGGGGCCGGCTGGGAAACGTCGGCATCGTTGGCGATCTGAATGGTCAGGTTGCCGTGCGCAATCGCACAGGCCGACACTGTTACATTACCGCCAAGAACCACGGTTACGGTTCTTTCGTTGATAACGATACGAGCAGCGGTATCGGGATCTACGGTGATGTTTTCCAGCGCAGCAATTAAACTGACGACGTCGGTATCCTTGGTGACAGCAACGTCGATTGTTCCTGCATCTACCGCATGGGCGCCGTTTACTCCCGTAGGAGCTGCCGAATTAATTGCGTCTGCAACACGGACGGCCGTCGTGTAGTCGGCTTGGTTAAGAGTGATGGCAATATTTCCGTCCCCGGCGAGGGTAGTTGCAACATCTTGTTCGACGATCGCACCACTTGGGACACGGCCGGCAGTCACCTGGTTCTGACTGACGGACCCTCCGCCCCCACCACCGCCGGCGCTGAAGCCACCGACAGAGACGCTTCCCTGGGCTACGGCGTAGACCTGACCGTTCGCTGCTTGCAGCGGCGTTTGGATGAGCGTACCGCCCATAAGCGAAGCCGCATCCCCCAAACTTGAAACCGTGACGTCGATCGTATCGCCGCTATGCACGAACGCGGGCAGGTCTGCGGTAACCATGACAGCCGCGACATTTTTTAGCTTAAGGCTGCCGTTCGGTACAGTAACACCGAACTTTTGCAGCATCGAAGCGACCGACTGAAGGGTGAATCCTACCTGCTGAGAGTCTCCCGTTCCCGCCAGGCCGACAACCAGACCATAGCCAACCAATTGGTTGCTGCGGACACCCTGGATACCGGCGATGTCCTTGAGCCGGGTTTGAGAATACACAGGAGAGACGGCAATCAAGAGAGCCGTCCACAGAGCCAGAGTTAGCAACGTCGGTCGAGAGCTTTTCATAGTTAGTTTTTGATCCAAAGGGAGATGAATTTGAAATCGCTGTGCGTTAGCGCGACTCCTGAGTTCTAGAACAGATATCTCGCGATTTTGGTCACAAGGCCATCGTGCTGCTTGTCGCCGACCGGACCCTTCCCGCTGTATTTGATCTCGGCATCGGCCACCTGCCCTGAGTTAATGGTGTTATCTGGTCCAACATCTACCTGGCGAACGACGCCTGTAAAGGTCGTTTCTTCGGTCTCGGAATTGATTTCGACGTCTTTTTAGCCTTCGACTTGCATGGTCCCGTTCGGGAACACCTGCTTTACGACAACCGAGATAGTCTGAGTCAAGCCGCTGTTTCGGCTAGTTTTCCCAGTGGCGGCGCTGGTGATGTTCCCGCTGAGCCCAAAGGACCGAATTAAGCTAAGAATTGAGCCGGAGCCAGGTCCAAACCCGAAATTTTCGTTCTTGGACGCATCGGTCGTGGCAGTTGAATTGCCGCTCGCCGACTCGCTGACGTTAATGGTCAAAACATCTCCAACACAATGCGCCTTGGTATCGGAAAACAAGGACACCATGCCACTGGCTGTGCTCGTTTGGGGATACAAAGAGTCTGCACTGGCCGCGTTTGCGCTGGCCGAAGCAAGAACTAGAGCGGCGGCTATGTTTGTCGTAATCAGGTTAAATCGAATTGATTTCATTGTCCAGCCAATTCCTTACAGTAACAATACCAGTTCATTTCACTAGCATCATTCCACTAATTTGACCGTCTGTGCATCCTGAATTATTCCCTGCAGCGGTCTCTCGGCGCCGTCTCGACGCAGGTTGATCGTATCGCCAACCGCACCCGCCGATAGCGCGACGACCCCGGCGCTGATCGTCATTCCGTCACAGTCGTAGATTAACGTAAGGTTGTCTCCGTAATGTACGACCGGACCTGATGACGCCGACGGAGTGATTGCGGAAGTAGAAGTGGAACCCGGCGCGGCCGGGGCCGACGCCGGAGCGAGACTCGAATTGAGCGATTGCCCGACGCCGGTGAGCATCAACTGAGTGGAGCCTGAGAACGCAACAGTCTCTGGATCGACTCCCGCTTGACGAAGCTTGAGAGTTACATCGCCTTCGTCGAACGGACGGGTCAACCCGGCCAACGGACATCTCCCCATCACCGCATTCATCAACTGAAGACGAAAGGTGGTATCGCGGCAAGTTACTGTCGCAATGTCGGAAAGGTTGAAGTAGTCGCCGGACACTGTCGCGGATGGATGTATCACTACGGCAGCACGCGGGTCGGCGCAAGCAGAAGCGGTGTGCAAGCAAAACAGGCACAGCAGCGCAAAAGTTTTCATAGTGTTAACCTTGCTTTAGCTGGTTCGCGGTGTTGAGCATATCGTCGCAGGTTTGTATCGCTTTCGAGTTGGTCTCGTAAGCGCGCTGGGCGACGATCATGCTAACCATTTCGTTGACGATGGAGACGTTGGACATTTCCAGCGTGTCCTGCTGAAGAGTTCCATAGCCGGCAGTTCCGGCGACACCTGCCTGCGGGCTTCCAGATGCTGCCGTTGGTTTAAAAATGTTTCCGCCGGCGCTTTCAAGACCCGCATTGTTGACGAAATTTGTAAGCGTAATCTGTCCAAGCGAAGTCGGGGCGACCTGGCCGCCGATGTTTGCCGAAACAGTGCCGTCGCTGCCGATTGTAATGTTGGTTGCGTTGGACGGAATGACTATTTCAGGCTGTATGGCATATCCACTGGAGTTGACGATCTGGCCCTGACTGTTCATCTTGAATGAACCGTCTCGGGTATATCCGGTCGTGCCGTCGGGCAGGAGAACAGAGTAGAATCCGCTGCCTTCGATCGCAGTGTCGAGAGGGTTGCCGGTAGTCTGTAGATCGCCTTCCCCGAACATAGTCTCGGTGGAGGCGGTTCGAACGCCAAGTCCGACCTGGATTCCGGTAGGAGACTGAGCGCCCTGAGAAACGGTTGCGCCAGCAGGCTGTATCTGCTGATAGAGCAAATCTTGAAAATCTGCGCGTGCAGACTTGAAACCGACGGTGTTCACGTTGGCGAGGTTGTTGGAGATGACGTCCATATTGAACTGCTGTGCCATCATTCCGGTCGCCGACGTAAAGAGTGCGCGCATCATGTGCGTATTTCTCCTTCGCAATTGCGAGTATCAATGTCGTCCCAATGGGACGGTTGGTTCTTCTCGTCGGCTTCCGGCTGCAGTTCAAATGCAAACGGTCCAGCCTTCGACTTCGGTGAGCGGAGTATCCGAGTCACCGAGATCAGTCAACTTCGAGCCCCTGCTCTATCACTTAAAAATTAACCCACTTTTCCGACCTCGGACACTGCCTTTTCCTGGATCGAATCGTGTGCCTGAAGAGTTTTAGCGTTCGCTTCGTACGCTCTGCTGCAAGCGATCATAGTGACCATTTCCTTGACTATATTTACGTTGGACCCCTCAAGGAACCCGGAAATCATCGGTGGAAGCGGTGAGGTGGCCGGATCGATTTGAACCGGATTATCAGAGGTAGAAATCAAGTTCCCGCCCATCTTCGACGGATTGTCTTCGCCGGTGATCTTATAGAAACCGATCTGACCGTCGTTCTGTCCGTCGACAATTACGTTTCCGGATGTATCTATACTGATCTGGTGTGACTTGCCTAACGCCGTAATCGGCCGGCCTTTGACATCGAGCACCGGCAGCCCACTTGCTGCTTGTACGATGACACCGCTGTCGTTGAGGGTCAAAGCCCCGTCGCGAGAGTACATCACACCGTTGCCTGTCTGAACCGAGAAGTAAGCATCGCCTCGCATTGCGATATCCAGGCTGTTGCCCGTTTGCTGCAAAGGACCATCTGCGAGATCCGTGAAGACCCCAGACATGCTGCTTCCACTGCCGAGAGAACCGAGTGCGCTCGCACCCTGGTCGTCAGAACACGCTACCAGGTTTTCTTGGAACGATTGAAAAAGAGGGATGTCTTCCTTATAGCCGGTCGTGCTGGCGTTCGCCAGATTTTGGGCTATGATCTGTTGGGCCGCATCTTCGGCAAGCATTCCGCTCGCTGCTGTGTAAATTCCTCGAGTTATGGCTGAGATGCTCCTTAAGACTGTCGTCGCCGACTGGCGATGGTAACAGGTCCTGAATAGATTATCGGTAAGATTACCGGGTTCTTTAGAGTGTATTTTCAGATGTATCGAAGGTTACTAGCCGAAAGATTCCGTCACCATGCCGCTGGTTCCCTTGAACAAGCAATGTCATTGGACTATAATCGGACTTAGCTTTTTCACCAAGTCTGCGCGCAAGCCGACTATAGCCATGGCCAACGATAATCCTGCATTGAAGACTTTCAAGCCCAAACGCGGCCCAGACCTACACCATTCCGGCGAAACCGACGGTTCAGCGCCGCTCTGGCGGTCTCTCAGCCTCAGAGAGTCAGCGCTGCTATCGATCGTCGTTGTCGCGCTCATTACTTCGGTCACGTTTCGAGAACTTCCAGGTTTTGATTTCGTTAGCTGGGATGATTGCATTCATGTCTATCAGAACCCGTACTTTGCTTCATTTCAACTGGGGGAGTTATCACATTTTTGGACGCATCCCTATGAACAGCTGTTTATTCCGATCAGCTACACCGTTTTCGGTCTGCTGACTCTGGCGGCGCATCGGCAGCCAGGATCGGAGCCACTGACGAACACTGGAGCGATGTTGGACCCTCATTTATTTCATGCAGCAAATTTAGTTCTGCATATCTTTAATGTAGTGCTGGTGTATTTGCTTCTGCGCAGAATGATCCGGCAGGATCTTCCATCTGTAATCGGGGCAGTGCTTTTCGCAGTTCATCCCCTTCAAGTAGAAAGTGTCGGTTGGATCTCTGAACTTCGTGGTCTCTTAAGCGCTGCATTTTGTTTGGTCGGACTGCACTTGTTTGTCGATTCAATGACCTTCAACGAGGCCGGCAACATGGCAAGGCGACGGGGGGCCTCTGTGGCAAGTTTTCTTGCTGTACTTTGCGGTCTACTAGCGAAGCCAACCGCAGTTGTCTGCGGACCGATTATTGCGGCAATCTCTTATTTCCTCAACGGCAACTCGGCCGCTAAGGCTCTCCGTGATGCGCTTCCCTATTGTGTTCTCGGTCTGGTATTCGTTTTCGTAACATCGCACGTCCAATCTTCCCCGCACGGTCAGGTTGTTGCCATTTGGTTACGCCCATTCGTCGCCGGAGATGCGCTAGCGTTCTACCTGGCCAAATTTCTTTTCCCAATTGGCCTCGCTATCGACTACGGCAGAAAGCCCATGGAGTTGCTTCAGCATTGGTGGGCTTACCTCGACTGGATTTTTCCAGCCGGAGTCGCAGCAACTGCAGTCTTGTTGTCCCGTCGAGCGCCGTACATCGGACTAGGCCTAACGATCTCACTGTTTGCTCTGCTGCCGGTACTTGGACTGGTCCCGTTCGTCTATCAAGACTATTCGACGACGGCTGATCGCTATATGTACATCGCTATGCTCGGACCAGCTCTTATACTGGCAACCATGTTAGCCGACTTAACAGCAAGTATTAAAAGGCCAATCTATTGCTTGGTGTCTCTATGGTTAGCGGCGCTATCCTTCCTGAGCTTCCGGCAAAGTCTGGTTTGGCGAAATAGTCAAGCACTGTATACGAACGCTGTTAGCGTCAATCCACGCAGCGGAGTGTCGCAAAACGGCCTGGGAAACGAATTGGAAAACCAGCACATTTACGGGCAGGCAGCGGCGCACTACTTTATTGCTACGGAAGATGCGCCGACAAATGCTCTCTTTCGTGTCAATCTAGGACAAGAGTACTTTTTGCTCGGCGATTTGAAAGATGCAGAACGGGAATACCGGACAACGATTTTAGATGCTCCTGGACTCGCTAGAGCACATCGAGACCTCGGAATCCTTCTCCTTTGCGAAAACAAAACTAACGAAGGTATCGCAGAGCTGAAAACGGCCGTTCGCTTGAATCCTCGAGATGAGTCTGCGACACGGCTAATTAGCGAGCAAGAGAAAGCGCTTGATAGATAGGTGTTTGTTAAGTTACCGCGATGTGTAAAATATTATTGATCAACGAAAAAAACCTGGCGGTAGATTCCGGCGGTCTTACCCAGACTTATACCCCTCTTGATCCGCAGATATTTCATACGGCGAACTTGTTGTTTCACCTTGCGAATGTGCTGCTCGTATTTTTATTGATTCGTCGGCTCATGCGAAACGATCTAGCTGCCTTGATAGGTTCTTTCGTATTCGCCATTCATCCATTGCAGGTGGAGAGCATCGCCTGGATCTCCGAACTTCGAGGGCTTTTTGCGGCTTTTCTAACGTTCTCTTCCATTCATCTCTATTTGAACCATGTCGGTAACGAGGAATCCGGACGTAAGGTTCAATCGTGGCTGTACTACTGCGCGAGCTTGCTCATAGCAGTTCTGGCAATGCTTTCAAAACCGTCCGCAGATACAATCGGACTCTTCATCGTCGGCGCCGCGTGGTTGTGTCACTACAAGAATAATTACACGTCTGTAATAGAAGCTCTCCCGTTTCTGGCTGCGGGTTCGGTGTTAATTCTAGTAACCAATCACGTGCAGAACCCGCCTTTGGGGCAGGTATTTGCCTGGTGGCTTCGACCGGTCATCGCGCCATAAGGAAATGAATGAGCACCGGCTCAGAACATACTGGCAATGGTTTTGCAGCATCAACAAGCCGGACATTAGTTAATTTGCGATGTTGTCCGTTGGTAAAGATTCGAACAGGAAGCAACCTCACGCATGGTTGACTACAAATATAATTTAAAGCTGTTACTGACGATAGCTACGGTCTCTGCACTCCTGATCGGCGTATATGTCGGCCATCATGCCGATTTCTTTGGACCTCACCATGTCGAGCGCACTCGTGCGGCGTATGCGAAGGATACTGACGATATCCCTCCCCTACTGCTTCGCACAAGCCAGTGTAAGACGTTATTGCAGACACGGTCCTATTGGCACGAAAACTACACGCCTGGCATAGTCTATTACAGGCCGCTCTCCTTAACCTGGTTTTGGATCCAATATCAGATATTTGGGGCGAACGACTTTACGGGCTGGATTTCCATCAGTATTGTGCTACATCTTATTTTCTGCATTGTGCTAGGGATTTTCGTCTTTAATCTAACGCAATCCTATTGCGCTTCGCTTTGCACATTGATCGTTTTTGCTGGAGCGCGGTCGCTGCTTCCAATTGCGGGAATTATGCAGCTGTTTAGCCTGGCAGTTGATCCGCCCGCAATGATTGCGGTGATTTCATGGAAGGATCAGCCGACAATCATCGCAGACACGCTAACGTTGCTTTCGCTTATTTTCGTTAGACAGGAAAAGTGGTTGTGGGGGTTGCTTGCGGCACTGACGTCGATATTATTCAAAGAATCAGGCTGGATAGCCTATCCCCTGGCATTTTCCTTGTTGATTTCCACCGGCCGACTCAAATATATTCCGATTTGGGTTTATGCTGCTGCAGCCGTTGTCATTGCCATCCCGCTCGCGGCACGCTACACTGCAGGGATGGGTCTTTTCGTCCAGCATCCTGCTACGCATTACGGTCCAGCGTTCTATCGATACTGCGACTGCACTTGCGGACTGTACTTGAGTGGTCTGCTCGACCAGCGTTGGCCGGCGACAATTCTTGGAACCGGACTATGTTTGCTATTGTTCCGTCCCGGCCTCTCCTTGACTGTTCGTACAGCGGCAGTTTTAGTACTTGCAGCAATAGCCGGTGGCTTGAACAGTTATTTGCTCGGAGCTTCGTACATTGTCGGCTTGGAGCAGCTGCTAGACCCGACCCTAGAACTGCGCTATGTCGCCTATTGCATTTGCTTCTGCTTTGGACTTGGCCAACTCATAAAAGATCCTTTGCTACTAAAAGCCTTTGGAGTTTTGGTAATGCTGTCAATGATTGCAGCAATCCCTTTCGTTGTGGTACATCAACCCAACGATCACGCACTGCATTTGTGCTACGCCTTCCAAGATGCCTCAGTCGGCGCCATTTGGGCTGCATTTTTCAGATATATAGCATCCACGATCGACGGATATTTAACTCAACGGCCGGTAAGCCTAAAGGCCCCGCTTGAAGGTGCGGCATAGTATAGATACACCCGTCGAAATCGCCTCGGAACCTTCAGGAAGCAGAATCAACGCATTAGCCTCTACTGCAAGGAGCATATGGCTGCCGGCGTTGATGACGTTCGCTCTCTTTAGAATGCTCTATTCGACCTATTCCGGGTTCTCTCCCTATTTTGTCGGCCCCGGCCACGCCTGCCGAAATGATCGAAGTTGGCTTTTGGGCTTTTTTTTGGAAGCAACAGTAAGCTCAGGCGCCAGTTGCTAGTCCTAATCGTTCTTTCCTTGATCGCAGCTTTGCCATATGCAGCGGCATCGCAAGTCGGCGTCCACCAGCTGGAACTCTGTTATGGTTTTCAGTCGGCAATTGCAGGTCTCGCGTGCACCGCGGCCCTGCGACAGGCAGCATTAAGATTAAGCGCAAAAACTTAACACTCGCTTAACGGACACCTTTTTTGCAGCGCTTTTACGCCCGCCTGTATCGGCCATAATACTTCGATCGAGCAGCTTGCGAGCTAACAGGTGAACAGTCCTGCAAATTGAACGTCAACAGATCGACACCTATAAAACCCTCAGGAGACAGAATTTGATTAACAACAGACTAGCGTCAATTGCGCTTATAGCGCTGACGGTTCTATTTACGATACAACTGCCGGTTCACGCTGCGCCGTCGGCGACGAAGCCGGCAGCGACTCAAAAAGGCGCGAAGAAGAATAACCGCATCAACGGTAAAGTAACCGCAGTCGACACGTCGGCAGGCACGATTACCATCCTGGATAAAAAGACGAATACGACGTCTGTCGTCACAATCGACGGCAAGACGAAATTTGCGAAGACCAAAGAAGTCGCGTTTTCGACGTTCGCGATCGGCGATCACGTAGCGATAGGCGGTAAGGGAATAACTCCCGGCGCGACTTCAGTTACTGCGGGCCGGATCACGCTAGAGTCGCCACTGGCGGACGAAACTAAAAACGGTAAAAACAAAGGTAATAAACGCGGGGTCCAGGGAACGATCGTAACACTGGCGCCTCTGTCGATAACGACCGACGATGGGACAACAGTTTCGGTGACGACCGACGCAACTACCCGCTATTTCGCGCAGGCCCCTGCAACCTTCACAGACGTGGTCGTCGGCGATCATGTTCAGGTGAACGCAAAGACAAAGGGCGCGAGTTTAGTAGCTGGAGAAGTAACGATCGCGCCGGCGAAGGCTGGTCACGGGAAGAAAAAGTCGGACGGTTAAAAGAACTGTTTATTAGTCCTCAGCCGGTGCGGCTGGGGACTTTTTTGTCTTAAACACTACAACTTTTAGGAACTGGCGAGTGGTGCCGAAGAAGCAGCCGCCAAATTCAGAGTCCCTACTCAATAAAATTGTCTTCAGTTTCTTGATCGCTTAGGCTGCCTTATATGGCTATTATGTAGAGCCCTGGATTTGCACGTGGGCAGGTGTGCGCAAAATATAGACGCCTATGGATCCGGCGAACAATGCGTGGCCCGCGGACGGGGAACTAAATCAAGACGAATGAAAAAGCCCCGGCCTTGTTGGCCGGGGCATTTCTTACGTTCTAGTAGTCGTCGTCGTGATCGTGATCGGCTGGCGCGGGCTTCTTCTTGTCGCGCTTTTCGACGACAAGCGAGTTGGTGCTCAGGATCATCGCGGCGATCGATGCGGCGTTCTGGACTGCCGATCGGGTCACCTTGGCGGGATCGACAATGCCGGCGGCGATCAGGTCGACATACTCGCCGGTTGCGGCATTAAGGCCGTGGCCGACAGGCAGGTTGCGAACCTTCTCGACAACGACGCTGCCTTCGAGGCCGGCGTTCTCGGCGATCTGTCGCAGCGGAGCTTCGAGAGCCTTGCGGATGATGTCAACTCCGACCTTCTCGTCACCGGTGACCTGCAGCTTGTCGAGGACCGGGATGAGCGAGACAAGGGTCGCGCCGCCGCCGGCGACAATGCCTTCTTCAACAGCCGCTCTCGTGGAGGAAAGGGCATCTTCGAAGCGATGCTTCTTCTCTTTGAGTTCGGTTTCGGTGGCTGCGCCAACCTTGATCACTGCAACGCCGCCGGCGAGCTTCGCCAAGCGCTCTTGCAGCTTCTCTCGGTCATACGAGGAATCGGTGTTCTCAATCGCACGTCGGATCTGATCGATTCGGCCCTTGACAGCCTGCTGGGTCCCACCGCCTTCGACTACCGTCGTGGTGTCTTTGGTGATGGTGACTTTCTTGGCAGTGCCGAGATCGGTGACTTCGACGCCTTCGAGCTTGATCCCAAGGTCTTCTGTAATGAACTTACCGGCTGTGAGAGCGGCTAGGTCTTCCAGCTGAGCCTTGCGGCGATCGCCGAAGCCTGGGGCCTTGACTGCGACAACGTTGAGGGTGCCGCGAAGCTTGTTGACGACCAAGGTCGCGAGGGCTTCGCCTTCGA
>PLAD01000327.1 GCA_003134215.1 Armatimonadota bacterium | reverse complement strand
ACACCGATGCGGTTTGAATATCGGCCGCAACCAGCTTGCATTCGGCCATCGCATCGCCGACATTACCCTTACTTACTGAATCTTCTGCTTTCGACAGATGCGTCTGCGCATCCTTCACTGGATCGAATATGACGGCCGTCCCGAGTCGTTCGCCCTTCAATTCTCGGCCTCGTCTGCCGTGCTCTAGCTCTCGCGTCAGATGCCTGTTGGCCTCCATAAGTACGGCATTTTCTTGCTGCAACTGGTGTATCTGAAGCCAGCTATACCCGCAAAAGGCGACAAGGCAGGCAAAAATCAAAAATGAAATGAACTTCCGTATCACTTCGCCACCGTTTCCGCGTTTCCGGGTGGTCTTCCGCTTTTTCGGTGGTGCATCCATTGCTTAAACCTCTGTTCTACCCTGAGTTCCAGTTGAACATGCGCCGCCGCCAAAGAAAATAATTTACTGTCTCTTAAACCTACAAGCCATCGGTGGTTCCATGCAGTCGTCCCTTTGGTCCAGCGCTTTTTATACTCTTCATCGCCCCGAAGAAAATCAAACCGTACGCAGTTGTCGGCAATCGCCTGATGTACAGCTAGGCCCGTCACTACCGTTCCCAGACTAAGCCTGGCGAGAGCCGGTTCAAATCCGCCCTGGTAATACGACGTCACCTTATTAAGAAAAAAACAATAGAGGACAGCTTCAATCGTTTCGTCCAGTTGGATCCAGTGTAGACGAAGCCAGCCTCGTGAAAGAAGCTGCACCGCCGCCTCGCAGTGAAACTCCCGCAGCGAACGCGAATAAAATGCGCCGGGCAGCCATCGTTGATTCCAGCGGCGCTGATGGAGTTCGAAAAGTGCGTCTAATGCTTCGAGAGTTTCTTCCTCTGTAGACGCTATACGTCGCTGAACATCGTACACGGTATCCAGGGAGCGATTGTAATACCGAATATTACCGCGCATCTTCTTACTATATCCGTTAAGCAGCTGGTTCCATCTGTCTTCCGGCTCTCCGAGCCCTGGAAGATCGGCAAAAGGGCATTCTTCCTGTTCAAGTCCGATGTATTTGAACTCTCCAACTTGCGCTAGATTAACATATTGCCGGATCAGCCCGCCCTCTCGAAGCTGATTCAAGTCGGCAAAAGACCACGACTGCCCTAATGCTAACCAGCGAGTTAGCTCCTCAGCTACCGCTTGTTCGCTGCCATCTGCCGCGATAATATCATGGTAATCGCTGGAACCGCTCCCAACGAACAGCAGGAGACGAAACGGGCTGACAAGCCAGAACTTCGTATAAAAGGGAAATATTCCTCTCAGTACACCCTGTTCATCTCGTATCAGTACGATTAAAGGCCTGGCACCGGCGATCTTTGTGCCGATGTGTTTCCACCAACTAAACTGCCACTCGAATGTGTCGAATACGGTTGCGGAGCTTGAGCGTTCAATCAGACCAAACCAATCATCGCGCAATCCGAAAAAGCCGTCGGTCCGAGTTACTACGGAGGTGTGCAACATCTCTTGTCAATAATAGCACAACCCATTGTTTCGGCTGCAGGCGTATAATGAAATCGTGGAAATGCAGATCGGCAAGCGGGAGCAAGTAAGAACAAAACGTCCTCATCAGTCCAAGTCGTGGAACCGGTTCAAAACTGTCCTGATCTTCACAGGACTCTTTCTCACACTGTCAAGCCTCGCTGCTTTGTGTCTCGGGCCAGTACCGCTCAGCCTGGAAGATATTTCGAGCGCGTTATTCAGTGCTCACAACAACATAACTTCTGCTGATGCGGCTCTGATTGTCCGCCAGATCAGGCTTCCAAGAATTCTCCTGGCAGCGTTTGTCGGAGCGGCGCTTGCCGGCTCCGGAATTGGCTTTCAATCGCTGCTGAGAAATGATCTGGCTGACCCCTACATTTTGGGAATCTCGTCGGGTGCATCGACAATGGTTGCTGCGGCCTCTATAGCCGGCCTAGCGCCGAGACTTGCCGGGGTCGCTTTACCGATAGCGGCGTTCGGCGGCGGGTTCATCACGCTGCTGATCGTCCTCGGTATTGCGAAACGAAACAGGCGTATCGATGCTCGGTCGCTGCTGCTCGCCGGGGTAATCGTCAGCGCCTTCCTCTCTGCGCTCGAACTATCCGCCCTGCGTTTGGCCGGTTATAATTTTGACCAGATCCTTAACTGGCTAATGGGAAGCCTGGCTTCCGCGACATGGCAGGACATCTGGCTTGTCGCCCCACTGACGATTATCTGCCTGATTGCACTTACCTACCTCTCACCATCGATGAACCTCTATTCGCTCGGTGAAGAATCTGCCCAGCAGCTCGGCTTAGACGCCGAGCAGTTCAAAAAAGCGGTGATTTTTGTTTCTACAGTTCTGGCCGCTGCGACCGTAGCCGCGGTAGGAATTATCGGGTTTATCGGGTTGATTGCGCCGCATATTGCGCGACGGCTCATGAAGACGGCGGATCACCGTTTCACAATTATCATTGCTGCTCTGTGCGGAGCGATTATGCTCGTCTGGTCCGACACCGGGGCACGGGTGTTGTTAGGCGGCGACCTCCTGCCTGTCGGAGCTATCACCGCCTTTTTAGGAGCGCCATTCTTCTGCTATTTGCTGCGCAGGCGCTAGAGTGACGCGGTCGACATCATCCGGGCTGCGATAGCATGCGCGTCTGCGGACAGGAGATCGTCGGGCACCCGCTGTCCGTTCGTGATGTACGACAGAGGAATTCCAAACTTTGCCTGGACATTCAACAAATGACCGAGGCAGGTGTTATCGACCGTTTCATCTAGCTTCGTAAGAATAAGGGCGTCGGCGTTGATATGCGCTTGGAAGCGCTCGATCGTGTTCTCGAAATTCTTCCCCGAAAGCGTCGCAGGGACCGTAAGGTAGGTGTACAATCCTGAAATCCCTTCCAGCGCCCCGGCGATCTCGGCGATCGGCATCGAATCGTTTGGTGACCGGCCGGCCGTATCGACCAGAACAACTTCCTTCTTTTCGGCGGCGAACTCTGCCAGGTACTGCTTAAGCTCTTGCTTGTTATACGCCACCTTGACCGGCACTCGCAAAATATCTCCGTAAGTCTGCAGTTGCTGCGCTGCAGCAACCCGATGCGTGTCCATCGAGATGATCGCGATGTTCCGTTTTTCTTTTAAAGCAAGTTGGGCTGCGATTTTTGCGATCGTCGTGGTCTTCCCCACCCCGGTGCCGCCGAGAAAGGCGACAAGACGAGTCTTACCAGGCGTCATTTCGAAACGGGCGGCAGTCTTAAGCTGATTGACGATTAATCCGCGAATTTCCGCCGCTGCCGCCGCATCGGACAGACCGGATGGCAGTTCGGAAAAGAAACGCTTAATCAGTGGCTCTGCGACCTCGGAATCGACAAGCTGCTTGTAAAGGAACGCATATGGTTCCGCTTCCGCGGTCTTTGATCGAAACGATGCCGATCTGGTTGTGTTGGCAAGAGCGCTCATGTTCGCAGTAAGCGCCGTTAGCTGTCGTTCCAGACGAAGGTAGCGCTCATCGTCCGGGTCAGCGTCACGGCGCACCGGAGCGGGCGACGACGATTCGGGACGGCCACTAGAAAGAGTCAACGGACGACGTAGTTCAACGCCTGTCGGGCTCTTGTCGGCCGGGATGGTAACGTCGATTGCAGCGACCACCTCATGTGTCGTCGGCCCAAACTTACCGAACACCGATTGAAATGAGCGGGACTGCAATATAACTGCATCACGTCCTAGTTCAAGCTTCACTTTTTGAAAGCATTCTTCCGGCGATTTCCCACGATACGTTTTGACTTGCATTGTTTTTTCCTTACTCCGTTACTTATGAGAGCGAAACTGAACCGATTGCGCGGACATCTGTCTGAGGGATGATTTCGTTATAGGATATGATTACCAACTGCGGCAGGTTTCGTTCGGTGAGGCGCCTGAGCGGAAGCCGCAGTGCGTGCATTGAAAGCACGACCGGCGGATAACCAAGAGCAACCATCAGCTCCACCTGC
>PLAD01000195.1 GCA_003134215.1 Armatimonadota bacterium | reverse complement strand
AAGATTGCGGGGCAACCATTGCGGTCTCGCAGTTCTTCTTCGATAACGAGGGCTTCTATAGATTTCGCGACAAGGCGGTGCAAGCAGGAGTGACGCTGCCGCTTATCGCAGGGATAATGCCGGTCAGCAATCTAGGACAGTTAAAGAGACTGAAAGAGCTGTCGGGAACCGAGATTCCCGAGTCGCTGGTCCAGTATCTGGGCGACGGCGACACTTCAAGTGTCGCACAACGCGGCGAAGAGTATGGTGTAGCACAATGCGCCGATCTGCTGAATAACGGTATCGCAGGAATCCACCTGTATACCTTGAACAAGTCCCGCTCAACGTACGAGATCACTCGACAGCTGAACGAACTTGGATTTTTCACCAAATAACTGTCAACTGCGTCTTACGATTCAGTCAACCGCAGCAGTACAACGCCATGAGAAAGTACTGGTAGCGTGATTTGATCGTGAAAAGTTCCCAGATTTTTTCTCAGCCACAGATCTCTAACAGTCTGACTGCCAAATAGCCTTAAATCCGACCAATGTACTGTTACTTGCGAGTCCGCCTGGGCGCGATTGAAAATTCCGACCGCAAGGGAACCGTCGGAGAGGTTCCGCGACCATATCTCCATACCGTCAGAGGATTTCACTCGAACTGCGCCGCTTGTCACTGGGTCCTGGTCGAGAGCTAGGACCTCCGGATTGGTCAGAAGCGAGAGAGTCCATTGATCGTTATCCGGCAGGTCGGCTCCGACCATCAAAGGAGCCGGCTGCAGACACCATAGCGATATCAGGGTCATCTGCTCGGGCAAGGTGAAGCGAGTTTCCCTGTTAGGCCCAACGCTTCTGCCGTCCACCGAAAGATGACCGACCGGCAGCATATCGGAATCGGGCCAATGCCCGGGACCGCCTATTCCTTCCCAACGGTAGTCCAGTTCGAAGCTGTGGTTGAGAGATCGCCAATTATCCCAAAAGTCGCCTGACATACGCCACATGTTCGAGTGATCTGCAACATGGAGTGCATCGACTACCGGAGTCTCACCGGGTGAAAGACTGTAGACGATGCTCCTGCCGCACTTCCCGATCGCGGATCGAACGGCTGTAATTTCATCCGCATGATATGGCTGCGATGTATCGTCCATTTTGACAAAGTCAACTCCCCACGATGCATAAAGCCTGAATAGGGAGTCGTAATACGCTTGACCGGCCGGAGTGTCGCCCTTTACGCCGTACATATCCGGACACCAGGGGCAGGTGTCGGCTGTATTAGCTGCTTCGGCCGCAGTATACGACGATCCATCGATCGGGAGATTCTGCTGGACGGCAATACGTGGAATCCCGCGCATGATATGAATACCGAACTTCAGGCCCATAGCGTGAATTTGAACTGCAAGAGCCGTAAAGCCCTTGCCGTCGGCGGCAGACGGAAAGCGATTTACCGCCGGCAGCAAACGCCCGCTGCCGTCCATCGTGAGCTGAACTCCGGCTCGCGCATTAGGGTTGTTCGGCGCGGTCGATGCGCCTGGGTCATACCAGCGATAATCGGCTGTAACTGTATCCCAGCCATAGGGCAACAATTTATCGTGGACATACTTCGCGTTTGCAAGGGTTTCGCTCTCTGTGACATCGTCTCCATACGCATCGTAGCTGTTCCAGCCCATCGGAGGCGTGAGCGCCACGGTATCGCCGGCGACGAAGCTGATAGTCCGTGACGCGTCGCCTGCTCGGTTTTTTGCGACGACTGTAAATTGATAGTTCCCCGGCTCGGACAGAGTTCCGGTGATCGTGCCGGTGGATGGATCGAGAGACAAGCCATGAGGAAGCTGATTAGCTGAGTAACGGATCGGCGCATTGCCAGTTGCAGGGATGGTCCAAAACACTGGAGTACCAGTGTAAAACCCCACGGCGCCGGCCCCATGAATCTCTGGGGATGCCGGCGGATTACCTTGCCAGATGACCGGTAAAGGTGATGTTGCCCTGGCGATTGTAAGGGGTGATGCGGCCAGAGCGGCGTAAACGAGCAGCTTATGTAATGACATTCGAACGGTATTCTCCAGAAACTTCGACATTGTACAACAGGAAGCCGCACTTAATGTTGATCAGCAGTTATGAAGCGAGTTCTTCCGCTTCAAATGAGCTTGGGAGGGTCGCGATTACACCACATATTTTAACAGATTTATATTAGCACTCTATTGACACGAGTGCTAAAAAGGAGGTAAATTGATTGACAGACGCTCAATAAAAATGAGGCGTTAATTTTGGAGTTTCGACTCTTACAGAAATTTACTGAGGAGGTCATTGTAGACAATGCTAAAACCTTTAGGCGATCGAATCGTTGTCAAGGCTGTTGAAAGTGAATCGACAAGTATCGGCGGTATCGTACTGCCTGATTCCGCTAAGGAAAAGCCGCAGCAGGCGCTTGTTCTTGCAGTTGGCCCTGGAAAGCTGCTGGATAACGGCACTCGCGTGGCTGTAGATGTAAACGTAGGCGACAAAGTCGTCTATTCGAAGTATGGCGGCACTGAGGTCAAGGTCGGCGGGGAAGAAGTTATCATCCTGCGCGGCGACGATATCCTCGGAGTCGTGACCGCTTAACTATTCTCTTCCGTTAATTTTTTTTGGAGGTATATCTATGGCAGCAAAAGAAATCCTATTTGACGAGCAGGCGCGTCGCGCACTTGAGCGCGGTGTCAACACCCTCGCCGATGCGGTAAAAGTGACACTTGGCCCACGCGGCCGCTATGTAGTTCTTGAAAAGAAGTTTGGTTCCCCTTCCCTGGTCGATGACGGCGTTACAATTGCTAAAGAGATCGAAGTTGAGGATAAGTTTGAAAATCTCGGCGCGCAGCTGGTTCGCGAAGTTGCTTCAAAGACCAATGACGTGGCCGGTGACGGTACCACGACCGCTACCGTTCTTGCCCAGGCAATTGTCCGCGAAGGTCTGAAGAACGTTGCAGCCGGAAGCAATCCGCTGGCGATCAAGCGCGGTATCGATAAGGCTGTCGAAGCGGCAGTCGCTCATATCAAAAGCGCATCCACACCGGTAGAGACCAAAGAAGAGATTCAGAAAGTAGCTACCAACTCGGCCAAGATTCCTGTCATTGGTGAATTGATCGCCGATGCGTTTGACAAAGTCGGCAAAGATGGAGTCATCACTGTTGAAGAGTCCAAGGGAACGCAGACTCAGCTGGAGATTGTCGAAGGTCTGCAGTTCGACAAAGGATATATTTCGCCTTACTTCGTCACCGATGCCGAGCGGCTTGAAGCGGTTCTCGAAGACCCGTTCATTCTTCTCTTCGAAAAGAAGATTTCGAGTATTCAGGACCTTCTCCCAATCCTCGAGAAGATTGTTCGACAAGGCAAGCCCCTCTTGATTATCGCGGAAGATGTCGACGGTGAAGCGCTTGCGACCCTCGTGGTTAACAAGCTGCGCGGCACCTTGAACGTCGTCGCTGTGAAGGCTCCTGGCTTTGGCGACCGACGCAAGGCTATTCTCGAAGATATCGCAGTACTGACCGCCGGCCGGTTTGTCACGGAAGATCTTGGCATCAAGCTTGAGAATATCGACGAGACATATCTTGGCTCCGCCAAGCGCGTCACCATCACCAAAGACGAAACAACCATCGTCGAGGGCAAGGGCACCGCGCAGGCAATCCAGGGACGTATCGCTCAGATCAAGGCGCAGATCGAGCGCTCTGACAGCGACTACGATCGCGAAAAGCTGCAGGAGCGGCTTGCGAAGCTATCCGGCGGTGTCGCGGTTATTCAGGTCGGCGCTGCAACTGAGACTGAGCTCAAAGAGCGCAAGCATCGAATTGAGGACGCTTTGTCCGCAACTCGTGCAGCAATCGAAGAGGGTGTCGTGTCCGGCGGCGGTGTCGCGCTGATTAACGCGATCAAGGCGCTTGACGGATTGTCGCTGGAAGGCGACGAGCAGGTCGGTGTCAACATCGTCCGACGTGCTTTGGAAGAGCCTGCTCGACAGATCGCGAATAACGCGGGTGTCGAAGGATCGGTCATTGTCGAAGAGATCAAGCGCAACGGCCTTGGCTACAATGCTGCTACCGGCGAGTTCGGCGACCTGATCGGCCAAGGAATTATCGATCCTGCGAAGGTGAGCCGATCGGCCATTCAAAACGCTGCGTCCATTGCAGGCCTTGTCCTGACCACTGAGGTCCTCGTGGTCGAGCGGCCAGAGAAGAACGCTCCTGCCCCTGCACCGGGCGGCGGCGGAATGCCGGGCGGTATGGGCGGTATGTACTAAGACCGAGTTCACGCGTCAAAAGCGGAGGGGCTTCATGCCTCTCCGCTTTTTTGTTGTCCGATTAAACTCTCGTGAATACAGGGTCATGGTTGATGACGCGCGACACAGATGCGCCACGCAGTAAAAAGCCGCCCCTACTGTTTCGAGCAGGGCGGCTTAAGTTTGTTTCGATTAGGCAATCGTTGAAGATGAACGTCGCTTGCTGGCAACCAGGACGATGCCGCCGAGGGCGAGCATCGCGGCAAGAGCGATCGAGGAACTTACCTCAGGGACCGGAGCGGAATAGGTAGCAACCAGACCGCCGCCAGGATTGCCCGGCTCGTAAGTGACGGTGCCAACTCCACCTGATGTCGAGTTTCCGTTGAGCACTTCAAAGCCAAACTTGCCGTTGTCATTGACGACATCGGTGATAGCACCAGTGATCGACGTATATGTAGACAGGCCTTCGTCCAGGGTCAATGTGTAGTCTGCCGACGTGCCAGTTCCTGTCAGAGTGGCAGGACCGACCAAGGTACCGGCGGATACACTGCCCGCGATGTCGGAAAAAGTGAACACGTTATCTGGAGCCAAAGAAATCGTCGGATCCAAACTTGTGCTGCTGAAATCGAAGCTAGGCGCTGCAGTCGCATGTGCTGCTGCCGACCCAAGAGTAACGAAGAGCGCAGCTGATGCCGCTGCGATGGCAAATACACCGAGTGTTTTCATAACATTTATATCTCCTAATTTCGAACAAACCGAATACTGCGCCGCCTCGCCCCCGTACATACAACCGCAAAACGTTCGCGTCTATCGATAAATACTGCCAAGTAATTCAAGCGCATGATAGCGTATACATGCTATATCTGCAATTTCCGTGCCAAGCTAACGATATAATTCGGTAACGTGATGAATCCACTGCAAACCGAAACTATTAAAAAAACGCCGTCCTGCTATTTTGCAGAACGGCGTAAGTTAAATTGCTACGCAATCGCCGAAGCAGATTTTCTCTTGCTTGCTAAGAGCAAGATGCCACCCAAGGCAAGCATTGCTGCAAGAGCGATCGACGAACTCACTTCCGGCACCGGCGCCGAGATGTAAGTGGCATCCAATCCGCCGCCGCCGGCGCTAGGCTCGAAGGCAATGGTACCGATGTCGGTGCTTGCGTTTCCGTTCAAGGACTCGAAATTAAATACACCGGGAACGCCGACGACATCGGTGATCGGTGCGGTAACTGTCGAGTACGTATTAGCGCCTTCATCGAGGGTGAGAGTGAAGTCCGAAGAATCACCCGAACCGCTAAGAGTAGCTGCCCCGGCGAGCGTTCCTCCGGAAACCGTGCCTGCGATATCGGTAAATGTAAATACACCATCGGGCGCAATAGATACAGCAGGATCGAGACTCGTGCTGCTAAAATCGAAACTCGGAGCGGAATAGGATGCCGCTTTGGCTGCCCCAGTACCAATAGCCAAGAACATTGCAGTCGCCGCTACCCCGAGGGTTACCATTCCAAATTTATTCATAATAATCATTTCTCCTACTCGAAACTGATATCGAACTGATCATCCATACAATTCGTTTACGGCCGAAACCGAAAGTACTGAGTAGTTACTGCTTCAGACACTTACGTATTCTACCTTGCCAAAAGGATCATTGCGCCTTCTAGGCAAAAACTTTTACCTCGCCGGCATTATTAGTGAGCGATGATGGATGTGTTATCGCTCAAAATGGCCCAAATAGGCAGTAAACCGATCACAAAATAGGAGCTAATCGTACTCTACAAACAACGTCGAGCATTGAAACGACTGAAGCTCTCTTATAAAAATTGCCTACAGTTTATAGTATCTGCAATTTCTGTGCCAACTAGCGCGATTCGATGTCACTGATTTTCCTCACAATGAATGATCAAACCTTGGGTTTTGAATCTAAAGCGACTTCTTCCGACGATAATGTGGTCGCGGGTTTCAGCCAGGGAGCGACGGGAACAGCAGAATCGCGCGGCTGCCGGCTTTGAGCGGCGCTTATGACAGACGCAAGGTAGGCTGCAGCGGACTCGCCAGTGATACGACCGCACCACTCCTGGATTCGTGCGGCAGCGCTTTTGGTCCGTTTCCCGCGTTCAATGTAACTTCGCAGCTTAGCGGCTAAATCGTCAGCCGATCCCGATCTGAACGTCGCACCCCGCCAGTCGTCGCGCAGCAAGTCCGCAGCGCCGCAGCGGTCGCTGCAAATTACCGGCACACCGCAAAGCAGCGCCTCGTTGACCACTGTCCCCCACCCGTCATGTCGGCTGGGCAGCACGAACAGATCGCTTGACGATATCAATTGCAAAGCCTCGAAGTTTGGTCCAGGAGGCCGGAAGTTGACTTTGTCGACTATGGACAATGAACTTGTCATCGCTTTCAGCGCAGTTTCATCAGGTCCAGCGCCCATAATCTTGAGTTGCCAGTCGAGGTCGGTCAATTTGCTCAGGGCGGATAACAAGAGATCAACGCCTTTACGTTCGATCAGTTGACCGACATACGACAAAGCAAACGGCCCGTCTGAAGGCGAGTAGGAAGGTGGAGTTGTTTCGACGAAATAGCCGTAGGGGAAAACTTTCTCTTCTGGATAGCCGATGGACTTATAAAACTCCACCGACATCCCTCCGATTGCTAGAATAAAGTTTATCCGGCTCCCATATTTAAGAGTGTGAAGAACGTGGTACGGGCGAATCGCAAAATTACGCAAAGCAGAGCCTGGGATTGGCGGCTCGTTAAGAAGCGCAATGCGAGCCTTCCCTCGAACGCACAGTTCGAATGCCCGCTTAGCCAGAGGTTCCTGGTGAATGCCGGTAAAAATGTGGAGAGACTCGTCCTGTCGCTCCTGGATAAGCTCCGCTGTTTTAGAAAGATCCGGGTCGACAACTACGGAAGCATCTTTTACCTCTGGAACAGACCAACCTTGTTTTGCCCGGTCCGGTAAAATAAGATCCTTAACCACCCAAACCACATCAAATCCGGTGGTCCGAGCCAGGGCGGAAATATGGGCGACTTGATGAAAGGCAAGCATATTTTGCCAGAAGACTACTCTTGTCATATTTGAAAGGTTACTCCACTGACTTTACAGCCAACAATTGCCTCGTAAATGTAACAGCAAATGGACAGTTGGGAACTGGGTACGAAAGGCAGGTAATATATGAATTCGTGCTACGCCGGTTTCCGCCGATAATACCTCTATTATTGGTCGACGGGTCTGTACATTACAATTATGAAAATCATGCAGCTCCACAATCGATATTTCGCCGGATTAGGCGGCGAAGATACAGTTGTTGAGCAGGAGTATCTTTTACTTCAAGAACGGGGACACAGTGTTCGTCAGGTTCTGGTAAAAACCGAGGACAGTGATGTCACCGGCTATAGTGCGCTGACTTCCACGGCGCTGAAAACTGTCTGGAGCCGAACGGGATTTCGATTAGTACGAGATGCTATCGTCGATTTCCGCCCGGATGTCTTGCATATCCACAATGCTTTTCCGCTCCTGAGTCCGAGTGTTTACACGGCTGCGCAACAACTGAAAGTCCCGGTCGTTCAGACTTTGCACAACTATCGACTGATCTGCGCAAATGGACTTCTCATGCGCAGCAACCAGGTATGTGAGGAGTGTGTCGGGCGCAATTCTTTGCCCGCGTTAGTTCACAAATGCTACAAGGAGTCACTTGCAGCAACAATTCCGCTGGCTGCCATGCGTTCGATCCACCATGGACTCGGGACATACGACCGGCAGATCGCGCGGTTCATTGTCCTCACGGAGTTCGCACGGAAGATTTTTATCAAAGATGGATTTCGGAGCGATCAACTGACTATCAAGCCGAACTTTATTAAGGATCCTCTGATCGACCCGATCAAGACGAAGCGCTCAAATACGTTCATTTATGTCGGCAAGCTGGTTCCAGAAAAGGGCATTGACCTACTGATCCAAGCCTGGAAACAGGCCCCCCGAACCTCTCGGCTGCTGATTATCGGCGACGGTCCGGAAAACGTTAAGCTTCGCGCCATGACGAGCGACCAGACCAATATCGAATGGCTTGGATGGCTGCCGAACGAGAGGCTTCTGGAGGAGATCGCCGGCTGTCGATATTTGGTGCTTCCTTCACGCTGGTATGAGGTAATGCCTATGGTACTGGTGGAAGCGCTTGCCGTTGGAACTCCAGCGATCGTCCCCGATCTGGGAGCAATGCCGGATCTTATCGATCAGGGCGGCGCTGGATTGATATTCCGCGGCGGCGACACAGATTCACTGGCAGCCGCACTTGCCAAAGCCGAAGCAGAAGATGATAAATGGTTGTCTCGTTCAGCCACGGCGCGGAGAATCTACCTGGACCGCTACACAGCGGACTTGAATTATCAAATGCTGATGAAAATCTATGAAGGCGTTATCGCGGAAACTAATACCGCGCGTCTCGACCCCCTACCTATCCGCTAAAACCCGCTTGCTAGCACTTATCAGATCGTACAACGGCCGGTGGTAGCACAGATAGTCACTTTGTAGTCGCTGTTGCTTTAACGCACGCTGATAGGACACCGGATCTTTCTCAAAGTTCGAAATGGCGCGAATCAGCTCGTCGAATCCGCTAATTGATGTTTCAGGTGTAAACAAACCTTTATTCTTGTATTCCGACGGATCGCCGATCGCAAGGCACCCGGCAGCGACTGCCTCAATCATGGCATTTCCCCACACATTTCTTCCTCCGGAGCGGACAAAGTACTTGCTTTGCCGCAGCGCCTTAATTGTCGCCGAAGTCGGTCTGCGAACAGCGCGCAGAGAGCCTAATTCTCCCAGTCGTCGTCTGTTTCCGCTGGACAGTTCTTCATTGGTATGCACTTCCAGCATGATGCCTTCGGGAGCCGCCGCTTCGGGTCCGTAGACATCGCCGAAGCAGCCGTAGTATTGGAAGTAGTAGGGAAACTCGATTTCGTGCGCCGGAATCGTATAGCCGACGGGAAGCAAGCGAAAGCGCTGGTTGAGGAAAAGATCGTACCCAACAATCGGCTCCTTGTGCGATGCGCTGTATGCGCTCATGCATGGCTCGCCGAGGCAGTACGCCCAAACCGTTTTGGGGTATTTGCGCGTAATTCTTGCCGGTACAGAGATGTCGAAACTGACGACGATATCGTACTGCTCCCAAGGAATGGAATCTCCAGGTACGCTGAATTCGCCCTGCGCTTGCGTGTGACCTTCTTCGCCGTTTTTGAACGGCTTGGTTTTCAGAGATTCGTAATGTTCTGGGGAGGCCTGCAGACAATCGGTGCACTTCTGCCTCCAGATATTGCATTCCGTGTCGTCCTCTGTCTTAACTATCCAAAAGTCGGCGCCCAGACGAGAGAAAAAGGCGACGGGTCCGCTGCGTTTTAGAGAGGATGAAATCAGATCGGGCAGCGCGCTCCCGTAAGGGCAGCAGTAGAGGTCCTGGTACACCTCCTGTTTTACTACGGCGATTTTCGGGATTGTGAGCCCTCCCAACGAGCCGTCCAGAGCTTCCATAACCTTGGGGGAATCTGCCCACGATGCCTCTTTTGGTTCTCGGATTGCATCCATTACCCGGCCAAGGACGTATCCCGGCCGCATCGCATAGTGCAGGAGTTTGCTCATATCAGGTTCAGCGGACCAAGCTTAACATTCTATCGGCTTGCTATCGTGGAAGAGAGAGTAAATAATTTTCGTTGCGAACCCCTCGCTCGTATGACCTTCCGCAAGGGCGGCGCCTTGAGCGCCGTAAAAGCTGCTCGCCGCTTCGTCTGTTGTGAGGTCGTTTATCGCCTGGATTATCTGCTGTGTCGAATCGACATCAATTGTCACGCCAAGTTTATATTTCTTGGTCATCCATCCAATCAATCCGTCCTGGCAGGAAATAACCGGAAGCCCTGCTTTTCCAGCCTGTACCAGAACTCCGCTCATCCCGTAAAATTGCCTGTAACCTACCCAAACGATATCCGACGCGCGGAACGCGGCGTACTCTTCTTCATCGTCAAGATAGCGGTCGGCTTCGATCAGCACCTTTTTAGTTTTAAGCTGCTGCACTACTCTGCTGCGCATCAACTCATTCAGGTCATCACCCTGACTGCCGGCGAGAAAAATGACCACATTTGGCGGAAAGCCTGCTGTAGATGCGGCGAGTATGAGTTCAGGAATGCCCTTACGGAGATGGAGAGCACCATAAATCATGATCACTTTTTTGTTGAGAGGGATAGAAAGACGAGCTCGTGCTTCAGCTTTTGTCAAAGTGCCGGCCATGTCGACCGGGTCTGCAACGTATTCCAAGCGGGCTTCAGATTCCCTGAACTTTCGGGACGCATATTCGAAGAGAAGTTCGTCTATGACGAAAAGCTTCCGCAGCGTCTTATTTTTCAACAGGCGGCCGAATGCCCGCTCTTTTGCCGCATCGCCTGGCTCTGGCGGCCGTAACGCGTTCATACTGGTATAGTGAAATTTGTACTGCATGACCAGACCGCCCCACGGATAATCTCCAAATGGCGATCCGAATAGGCTAACGACCTTGTCGCAATAATCTAGCTGCGGGACCAGGAAGACGCGTCGTTCACCGTCGTCCGGCAACATTCTGGAAAAACTGCGGAAAATAAGATACCAACCGAGCTGGCTATATGTCGGACGCCGTGAATCGATCAGGAAGCGTTCGAGTTTGGTGGGACGAAGAAAGGCAATCGAAATTCGGTCCTGCAGTTCCGCCGCCATCAATTTGAACGACTTATGTTGAATACTTTTCTGTAGAGTGACAACGGTGATCTTAAGACCTGACGCTGCTGCCGCTCTGGCTATTCTACGAACATAAACCATTCGGTGGCCGTTTGCTACCGGTTCAACAATATAGAGCGTTTGTTTTTCGTTCTTGACAAACGGGTCGTCGGGAGCGCCCTTCTCCGGCAATTTTGATGGCATCTATCACACATTATACGGTACAACCACAAAGTATCGCTGTGCATTCCCCCGATTATGCGTCCAATCGGGCCTGAGCGAGCAAGACGAAAAACTTTTGAGTACATCCAAACTGCTAGATTCTGAACCGGATGCAAGAGACCATGCGGCTCATCGAACGCATCGAATCAAGCTCGCCGCGCTGACCTCTATTGCGTCCAAAGTCGTGACTATCGCCCTGCAGGTCTTCGCACTCCCACTTGCTCTCCACGCCCTTGGAGTAGCCAAATTCGGTGTCTATGCAATGCTCGGGGCAACTCTTAGCTGGGTGACTATGGCGCAGGTTGGAATTGGCCCCGGCCTGACTCTCGGAATATCCACCTCCGTCGCCAAAGGAGACACGTCTGCTCAGTCGCGTTACTTTTCTTCGGCTCTCTATATGGTGGGCACTGTTGTCGCAGCTTTATGCCTAGTCCTTCTGATGTGCATATGGGTGCTCCCGGTTGCGGCCCTGTTTGGCGGTAAGATCAATCCAAGCGTCACACCCGAGTTAAGACTGGACATGACGTGCCTGGTCATATTTTTGCTGACGAGGATTATCCTAAGCGTCTTCGATGCCGCCCAGGCCGGATATCAGGAGCAGTACATTTGCAATCTGTGGGCGACTCTTGGCAATATCTTGAGCCTTATCGCATTGATCTTTGCGACAAGGATTCATCCGACGATTCTAACAATCATTGTCGCAGTAAACGCGTTGCCCATCATTGCCGATGTGTTTAATGCCGCTCGCTTGATCGGTTGGTCGCATCCCGCTCTAAAACCGAAGCTTGCCAACTTCGACTGGGTCCTCGGAAAATCGCTTCTGGGAAATGGCGTTGCCTTTTCTACGGTCGTTGCCAGCAGTTACCTGATGTATTCATGCAGCGTCCTGTTGATCGGAAGGATGCACGGTCCGCAATCGGCAGCCACTTTTGCGGTTCTTCAGCAGGCGTGCAATACCGCTCTCGGAACTGTGGTGATGTTTGTCCAGCCGTTGTGGCCGGCATTGAACGACGCTAAGTCGCGCAGTGATCGTGGATGGGCGGTTCGGGCAAGCAGCAAGGTAACGTTGTTTTCGATGGCATACGCACTGGCGGTGGGGCTAGTCATGGCTGTGTTCGGCCATGAGATCTTTAAGATCTGGTATCACTCCAGGATCGATATCACAGAGCCTCTTCAAATCTGTTTCGGACTGTACTTCGTACTGGCCGTGTGGGAATATGTCCACTATAATATATTGATTGGAATGAACAATCTTCTGGTCCCGGCAGTGCTGATGGCGGTACGAAGCGTGGTCATGCTTGCGATGGCGCCGTTTCTCATCGACAGGTTCGGCGATGTCGGCCTTGCAGCAGCGCTGTGTCTGGCGCAGGTCCTTTTGAGCACATGGATTTTCCCTCTTCTGGTTAAACGGGCGCTGTCTCCTACCGGCTTCGGCCTGAATTTGACTGCCGCAACATGATTGTCCCGAACATATTCAGAATGGGAAGGGCTATCAAATGGACGATCGGCGGAGCCTGGGCCAGGATTGTCCTTCGCTCCTACGGCGTCGAATTCGGTGCTCACCTGA
>PLAD01000305.1 GCA_003134215.1 Armatimonadota bacterium | reverse complement strand
TATCAATGTTGTCGGTGAGCCTGACCTGACCAACACCTACGTGGTCGATCCAGCCGGGAATATTGAAGTCCCCTATATCGGCAAAGTTCATGTTGGGGGGTTGACGCCGGATCAGGCCGCAGCTCTCGTTCAGCAAAAGCTAAGCGACATCTATACGTCGCCTCAGGTAACGCTGACTCGAACCGGGCTCGGCGGTATTTCCGTTACTGTTACTGGAGCAGTTGAGCATCAAGGCGCCCAGCCGCTTCGCCGTGACGCGCATTTGAACGATGCAGTCCAGCTTGCAGCTCCGACGCCGGATGCCGACATTAAAGCTATAAAGATTACACATGGCCTGCCGGGACAGCCGTTGGTGACTCAGACATACGATCTGGACAGCTTTTTGAACAGCGGCGTTTTAGGCGGCAATCCGGCGTTGCAGGATGGTGACACGGTCTACATTCCTAAGACGACGCAGCTAGACAATAGCGTTGTTGTCACCGGCGAGGTCCTCAAACCAGGTTCCTACTCGGTTGCACCCGGAACGACTGCGTTCGACGTTATCACAACTGCCGGGGGAACGACCCCAGGCGCGGATCAGATGACGACGTATATACAGTCGCGCGGTTCTACCATTCAAAAGCCATTTAACTTTACAACTGCCGCAGAAAATCCAGCAAACCCTCAGTTAAATCCCGTGTTGCAGGACGGCGATGAAATTGTCGTACCGCTTGCCGCAGTCGCTTCCAATTACGCTATTACCGGCGCGGTAATCCGGCCAGGTCAATTCCCAATTAACGGAGTTGTTTCCCTACTTGACGCGATTTCGAATGCAGGTGGATTGGAAGACCGCGCCGATGTGAAGAACACTAAAATCACCAGGTCTACGCCGCACGGACCGATCGTAATCAGCGTTAACGCAGGCGACACCAAAGCTGCCGCGACGACTTACCTTCAGGCAGGCGACTATATTGACATTCCTCATGGATCGCCCGCGGTACAGCCGCTCAATCCGTTCGAGGTTGTTACCGGAATCGCTTCTATCGTTGGCCTCTTCAGACTGTAGAGTTCGCGCTTTGCGGACGTTAAAAATGGCCGGGATTAACTCCCGGCCTATTTCACAATTTGTTACTTGACAAAACGCTCAAGCATTTCCTATAATACAAGTCCGTTCATGATCCTCGGTAGCTCAATTGGCAGAGCGCCTGGCTGTTAACCAGGATGTTATAGGTTCGAGTCCTATCCGGGGAGTAACTTTCTACAAATCCAATAACGCTTACAGGATGACCGCTGGTTCTCACGATACGGATTACGTCGGATTGTATGTGTTGGTTGTGGGATAGATCTCTTGCCCCGTCGATTGGTCAATGCAGTCGGATTCCATTAGGGACGGCATCCACGCACCTCGCTGCAGGTTGTCTACTCGCCAGGTCCTGTTTCTCCTCACCATAAGATAGGTGAATGTCGAATACTGGTTCTCATTGCCGACCGTCACTTCCTGGACCGCCATGGTTCCCATCGCGTTTAGCTCGGTATCGGAAAACTGACGTTTAGTCGTCTTGATCAACTCAGGATAGTCTTGGGCCATCATTGCAGCGAAGCAGTTTGGATCTAGGGTGCAGTAATCCGGTGTAGCAAGATTGCGGGCATGAACGTACTTGTGCAGACGAACGGCTGACAGCTGGTCTTTGATCGTGGTTTGCACCGCCGCCGAGACCTGCTCAGAGGCTTTAAAAGACTGGGCCGAAGAATAGGGGCTTCCGCAAAATGCGGAAGGATCAGCGTATAAGTTGGCCTGTTCCGATCTGACGATCGGCATCATATGCTCCATATATCCTTGCACTATGCGTACAAAGACAATGGCACCGACAACCACCAAGAAGAGGCCCGCAGCAGACCGTGAACCCCCGCCATCGCGCGCTGTTCTAGCCTTAACAAACATTTATTCCCCCGTTATTGCCGAGCTGTCTTATGAAAAATTAGTGCTCAAATAAATGACAACGGGTGGAAACTGATCCGACAAATAATATTACTACAAAAAGTAATTAATGTCAATGAATATTCTGTTGCCGATTTATGGCGGCTGTTAGCGATTATTTCAACAGCGTACGTCTGTACGGATACTAATGTCGGTCTCTATGAGGGTTTGAAATCGACGAAAATCGGCTCTTTTAGGCCGGATAGCTCGGCGAAGTTTCGCACTCGCTCCAATACTGCGTCGGTCAAAACATGACCGGAGGAGACCAGAAGAAGGCCGCACTTGGTCTCGATGTCCGAAGTAAGCTGCATTCCCGCTGCGAGATCCTCCGCGGCGGTCGCTTTCCCTGTCTGTATCAGCGGTCGGCGTCGCTGCGCCGCTCCGAACAGGGCCTCACATGTGTCAAGGATTTTGGGATCATAGACACCGGTTCGCCTGCGCATCATTCCAATCGCTCCGGCGTCCGTTACCCCTGAGTGCTGAATTTCCGTCAGGTCTGTAAGAATTTTCAGAAGCCGTGCACCCATCGGGATGTTGTCTTCCGAAACACCGTCCTCCGGCGATCCGGAGCCGTCGTAATTCTTGTCCCCATAACGTATCGCTTCCGCAACCCCTTCTAAACGCGGGATCTTGACTATGAGGTTATGGCTTACCTGATGTATACGCTTAGCAATAGACGCCTCGTCCGCGGTCAGCTTTTGACCGGATCTCTGTTTCTGAAGAATGGATGCAGGCAGAGCAATAACGCCGATCTGCGATAGCAGTGCAACAAGCTCCATCTTCCAAACATCGTGGACTCCCACGGCTTCCGCCAGATCTAGCATCCTGGTACGCATTGATTGAGCTCGGTCAAAAAGCTCCGGACTCGCAAGTGCAAGGACTTCGATAAGCATTCGTATCGACCCGTGCAGCGTCTTTTCTAGAAGTTCTTTTTCAGAATGTATCAGCCTGTACTGCTCGACGCCGACATCGATATTGGCCGCCAGATCGTCCGGAAGACAGGGTTTGAGCAGGAAGCGGAAGATATTGCCGCAGTTAACGGCTTCCATCGCAGTTTTCAGGTCGGCATTGCCGGTCAGCATGATACGGACACTGTCGGGAGCGACTTTCCGTGACTTTGCTAAGAACTCGATTCCGTTCATGTCCGGCATCGCCATGTCGCTGATGATCACCGAGTAAGGTCCATTGCTTGCGAGCTTGCCCAGAGCCACTTCGCCGCCCAGAGCAGTGTCGATCTCAAAGCGCTTTCTCAGAGATCGATGGTACGAAACCAGCAGGTTTGCATCGTCGTCTACGAAAAGTATCTTCGTCATCGCGCACCATATTCGGCCGTTGGAATGCATATGATGAAGGTCGTTCCGCGGCCGAGCTCACTTTCGCATTCGATGGTCCCTTTGTGTTTTTTAACGACGATATCATGAGATATCGCCAGTCCCTGACCCGTTCCCATGCCGACATCCTTGGTCGTAAAGAATGGATCAAAAATTCGCGGAAGTACTTCCGGCGAAATACCGGAGCCGGTGTCACTGATCCGTACTTGCGCGTAATCGCAGTCACCGATCTTCACCATTTTTGTTGAAATCGTAATCTTCCCGAGCGGCGTTTGCTCCTCTCCTTCGTTCATCGCAAAAGATTGAGCAGCATTGACTATGATATTGAGGAAGACCTGGTTAATTTCGCCCGGAAGACAGCAAACGGGTGGAAGACTGGGATCGAGATTCATCACCATCTCGGCAACTTGCTTCCAGTTATGCTTCGAAACGACTGCTGTACTTTCCAGCACACTATTAAGATCCACCGGCGACTTAACTTTTGACCCCGGGTGGGAGAACTCTTTCATCGCACCGACTATTGCTGCAATCCGCTCGGTGCCTGCGAGCGACTGCGCAATAGCCGATGGAATTTCAGTTGTGAGATAATCGATATCGGCATCTCCAATGATGGAGTCCAGCTTCTTTAAGTCGTTCGGCGACGGCTGCCCTATCCTTGCTACTGTTGTCATCACTGCATAGGCCTCTAAAACCTTTGCTATGTCGCCGAAACCCTCCTGCAGGAACCGGGCATTGTGCCCGATGTACTGGATCGGAGTATTGAGCTCGTGAGCGATACCCGCCGCTAGCTGTCCGATCGCCTCGAGCTTTTGGGCCTGTGCAAGCTGCGATTCCAGTCGCCGCCTCTCGCTCACATCGATCGCGGACATGACGATACTGTCTACCTCACCGTCGAGTCCATATTCCGGAGTGTATGATATGTGGACATTACGGGCCGCAGATTTACTGTCACTGATAGTAGTTTCAAAGGTCACTGCCATACCGGACAAGGCTTGGGTAACGTAGTCTCGAACTTTGTCATAGATGGCCGCACCGTGAACTTCGAGCAGAGTTCGGCCAAGGATCTCTCCCGATGTCAGTCCGAGCAGCTGTTGGTATACCTGGTTGCAATAGAGATAACGCTCGTTCCTGTCTATTCGGGCGAGCAGCGCCCCGACATTATTAGCGAGCGTCTGTAACTGATGTTCCCGATCAATTCGCTCTTGCTCAGCGCGCTTTCTTTCGGTATCGTCCGTGAACGCCAGTACCAGGCCGGTGACCGCTCCGTCCACTACGATCGGAGAACTTGAGCAAAGTACGTGGAACATGGTTCCATCGCGACGCACGAAAAAATCTTCGTGTCCACGAAGCACTACTCCAGTAGTCAGTACCGATTGAAGCGTGCAGTTATCCCATGACAGCGGACTTCCATCGGGATGCTGATAGTGGATGATATCGTGCATCTTTTTCCCGATCAGTTTCTCTTGCGTCCAGCCAAGCATTGTTTGAGCGGATCGATTGATATAAGTGAGCCTTCCGCTTTCATCAAGGGTGTAGATGCCTTCAGCGATGCTGTCCATCACAGTTGCGAGAAAGCCGGTTTGATTGGTGATTTCTGTTTCCGCTTCCGCAATAGCAAGGTTTTTTTTGCTCAGCTCTGTTTCAGCTTGTTCGATAACTACCTTGCTGCGCCTCAGCTCCAGTTGGGCCACGACCTGCTGACTCATCGTTTTCAACACTTCGTATTGGGCGGCTGGTAAAAACCGTGCGGCCGTATCCATTATGCAAAGAGTTCCAACAGCATAGCCTTCGGGAGTAATGAGAGGAGCGCCGGCATAGAACCTGACGCCGGGTACACCAGTGACCAGTGGGCTGTCCGCAAAGCGCGGATCGAGGCGAGCATCTTCGACCACGAAGATATCCCGCTGCATGATTGCGTGCTGACAAAAGGAGATGTCTCGTGGAGTCTCTGTGACTGGTATCCCAATATGGGACTTGAACCACTGTCGGTTCCCGTCAACCAGTGAAATCATCACCATCGGGGCCTCGCAGAGGCTACCTGAAAGTCTGGCGATTTCGTCGAAAATTTCGTCTTCCGCGGAATCAAGAATGTCATAGCTTCTCAGCGCAGCGAGACGCGCTTCTTCATCTGTTTGAAATGCCGCAATTTCCACTTTATAACTACTCCCTTTTGAGCAATGCATCGTTATTCGATAGACGTTTACTTGAAAATTATTGGCGTTCACTTCATCGACGTCATCCGGGGAATCACGTAGATATTTTCCGAGATGCAATTGAATCGGCTCAAATTCATTCGACTAAAATGAGGCAGTATTGGCCGGCAGGAGGCGGAATCGAAATGTATACCAGGGAACAATTGGTTTGTATGGTAAAATACGAACGGGCGATTTGAGAGAATGTTGTCTTCCTACACCCGCTTGTAAGATTAAAGCGACATTTGCCATCTTTGCCGTTCAAATACGTATTTTGTTTGTCGGCTGCAGTACAGCGCAGCTGACAAACTGTTACCGGTTCCGACTGTACACAGTGCTGTTTCCAGGAGGGAGCGCGCCATGGACAAAATTGCCATTGTATTGGTGGACGATCACCCTATTCTAAGGCGGGGACTCCGATCTCTGCTTGAGAGCAATCCTAATTTTAAAATAGCTGGCGAGACCGATGACGGTATTGCAGCACTTGCGCTGGTCGATAGACTCCGGCCTAATATATTAATTACTGGCCTTCAGCTTTCGGGCATTGCCGGACTTGAGGTCGCCAAACAGGTAATAGAGCACTATCCACCTACCCGCGTAATGATCTTCACGACGTATAGAAGCGCCGGCTTCGTAAAAAGCGCCCTTAAAATCGGGGTGTCAGGCTACGTTGTGAAGGACACTGATCTTACCGATGTGGTAGAGGCTGTTACCGTAATCGCAGCGGGCGGCAGATTCATTAGCGATATCGCTGCATCCAAGCCAATTCCTATGACCGATTTTGTTCTTGAACCAATGGATAACGATTGTTACAACAGTCTTACCAGTCGGGAACGTGAGGTTTTGCGTCTAACGGTTGAAGGCGACAGCTACGCACAGGTTGCCGAGGCGTTGTTCATCAGTCCTAGAACGGTGGAAACCCATCGAGCAAATGCAATGAAAAAATTGGGGCTGCGTTCGCGGGCCGACCTTATTCGCTTTGCCATCCGAAAGGGAATACTTTCAACCTCGCAAAATTGAACATTCGGCGTTGCGGTCATTGTCTTTCGCAGAACTCGTGCAAGCAAGTGGAAACGTATTGCAACATCTCAATCGACAGGCCAGGAAATACGCCTATCCAAAAAACGCTGGACATTACCTTGTCGGTGTTGCTAAGTTCTCCGCACACACGGTACTGCAATCCTGCGTACGCCGGCTGGCGGGTTAGATTGCCGGCGAAGAGCAAACGTGTTCCTATTTTCTTCGAATCGAGATATTCAATGAGTTCGTTTCGCGTAAATCCGGCGTTGGTTCGCAACATCACGGGAAAGCCGAACCAGCTTGGATCGGAGTGGATTGTCGGTTGAGGCAGAATAAATGCCCATGTAAGGTCGGAGAGAGTCGCGTGCAGAAAGGCAAAATTTAGTTTTCTTGCCCCAATGAAGCCATCTAGTTTCTTGATCTGCGCACAGCCTACCGCCGCCTGCATGTCGGTCATCTTCAAGTTGTAGCCAACATGTGAATAAGTATATTTGTGGTCATAGCCTGCGGGAAGCTCTCCCAATTGCCAGCCAAATCTTTTACGGCAGGTGTTGTCGCACCCAGGAGCGCACCAACAGTCTCGCCCCCAGTCACGCAGCGATTCCACAACCTTCTTAAGGAGTGCGGAGTCTGTCAGGACAGCTCCTCCTTCGCCCATCGTCATGTGGTGCGCCGGATAAAAACTCAGAGTTGACAAGTCGCCGAAGGTCCCGGTCTTTTTTCCATCGTACGTGCTTCCCAGCGCATCGCAGTTGTCTTCGATCAGCCAGAGCGAATGATTTTTGCAAAACGATGTGACCGCTGCAACGTTGAAAGGGTTGCCCAGTGTATGTGCAACAATAACGGCCTTCGTTCGTTCGGTCAAGGCTTCGTTAAGCCGGTCGACATCGATATCATACGTAGTTAGATTAACATCGACAAAAACGGGAATGAGCTGGTTTTGAAAGATCGGGTTGACTGTTGTCGGGAACCCCGCCGCGACTGTGATGACCTCGTCCCCGGGAAGCAGTCTTCGCTCTCCGAGCTGCGGCGATGTGAGTGCAGTCACAGCAAGAAGATTTGCTGACGAGCCCGAATTGGTTAGCAGGCAGTGCTTCACCCCGATCCACTGTGCAAGTTCATCTTCGAACCTCGCAGCATACCGTCCGGTGGTTAGCCAGAATTCTAAACCGGAATCGACCAGTAGCCGAAGTTCATCGGCATCGAATACTTTTCCTGAAACAGGTACCGGTGAGACTCCCGGTGAGAAATCCCTTGCCGGAAACGCTTCCTCGTGATAGTCTCCCACAAGCCGCAGGATCTCGGCTTTGAGCGACGATTTTCGGTCAGACATCCTTGACGTTCTCGCGATACCATTGAATGGTTTCTTCCAGGCCGCCGTCAATCGTGTAGAGCGGCGACCAGGCAAGCATATTTCGTGCCTTGGCCGCATCGAGATACTGATGCTTGATTTCGTTGCTCGCCTCGCACCGCACATCCGGCCGTAGATTTGAGCCCATGTGAGAAAGAATTTTTTCCACGAGATCGATGACCGTTACTTGAATTTCATTTGAAAAGTTAAAAGCTTCACCGGCCAGCGACGGATCGGCGGCAAGCTTTTCCGCCAGGAGAAGATAGGCTTCCACTCCATCTTTGACATAAAAATAGTCCCGGACATACTGGCCGTTCGAACGAATAACCGGAGACTCTCCACGGAGTATCGAACGAATTGATCCAGGGACAATTCTGCTCCAGTTAAGGTCACCGCCCCCGTAAAAGTTGCCGCATCTGGTAACCGCAACCTGACTGCCGAACGTCTTCGCGTACGACGTGCAAATTAAATCGGCGCACGATTTGCTGACATCGTACGGATGTCGGCCTTCTAGAGGCGTCGATTCGCTGTAAGGAAGCACGTCCTGGTCGCCGTAGGCCTTGTCCGACGAAGCTGCAATAATTTGCTTTACCTTTGGGCTGCGCCGGCACGCCTCAAGCACAGTCCAGGTACCGCGAATATTCGACTCGAAAGTCGAGACAGGGTTTCGGTTTGCTATCCCGACAATTGTTTGAGCCGCAAGGTGAAACACCGTCTCAATCTCGTATTCGCCCAAAGTGCGCTCGACGAGCTGTTGGTCGACGATATCGCCGAATACGGTCGTAATTCGATTGCTGTGGTCCTCGGTAAAAAATTGAGACCGCGATGGAAGATCACGGACAATCGCTACGACATCGGCGCCGAGGCTGATCAGTCGTTGAGTGAGCCATCCGCCAAGTAAGCCGGAAGCGCCGGTTATAAGGACCGGTCGGTCCCGCCAGAACCGTCGGTCCCTTAAGTCAGTCATTATCCGTTCTCCAGGGAGCCTCGCCGCTGTTCCATAGCTGGTTTAGATAGAGGTATTCGCGATAGGTGTCCATCGCAAAGAAGAATCCTTCGTGCCTATATGCCATCAACTGACCATCGCGGGACAGCGACTCCAGCGGCTCGCGCTCCATAATACAACTGTCTTCGCCGGACAGGTACTCAAGAGCGCCTGGCTCAAAAACGAAGTAACCCGCGTTCATCCAGCCGTTTTCCACTGGCTTTTCTTCAAAGTTTTGGACCGATCCAACGTCGTCCAGGTCGAGTATTCCAAACCTCGACCGCGGCCTGACGGCCGTAATTGTGGCAAGCTTGCCGTGGCTGCGATGAAATTCGATCAGCCGGTCAATGGGGATATCGCTCAGGCCGTCGCCATAAGTGACCATGGCAGTCTGTCCCGACAGAAATCGTTCTACTCTCTTTACTCTGGCCCCGGTCATGGCTTCCACTCCGGTTTCAGCCAACGTAACACGATAGTTTTGTTCATTGTGAGCGCCGTGGTAGAGGATGTCGGTTTTCTCCCCGAGTCGAATGGTGAAGTCATTGTTCATCGCTTCGTAGTTCAGGAAGTAATCCTTGATCATGTCTCCCCGATAACCGAGGCAAAGCACGAACTCCTGGTG
>PLAD01000397.1 GCA_003134215.1 Armatimonadota bacterium | reverse complement strand
TGATCATCGCGGCTTACAACGAGTCGAAGGTGATCAATAGGACGATCACCGCCCTGCTCAACAGCGATTATCCGAACCTTGAAATCGTGGTGGTCGATGATGGATCGACCGATGGTACCGCCGATCTTGTAAGATCGGCCTTCCCTCATTTCGACAGTGTTCGCGTGATTGAAAAGCTCAACGGAGGAAAAGCTTCAGCGCTCAACCTCGGAATACGTGAATGCAATGGTGAAATTCTCGTCGCACTGGACGCCGACACCTTATTCAACTCGTCAACGATAGGTAACCTGGTGCGTCACTTCGAAGACCCGGGGATCGGCGCGGTTTCAGGTAACGTCAAAGTCGGAAATCGACACAATGCCTGGACCTGGTGGCAGGCACTGGAATATATCACCAGCCAGAACTTTGACAGGCGCGCTTTCGGACTTCTCAATTGCATCTCCGTTGTTCCGGGCGCAGTCGGTGCTTGGCGCAAGGATGCGATCATACTCGCCGGCCTTTACTCATCTCAAACTCTCGCCGAAGACACGGATCTCACATTTAAGATCCGGCAGCTCGGCTACAGAATCATTACAGACAACGCGGCTTTAGCTTACACTGAGGCGCCGGACACGCTAAAAGACCTCTCCAAACAGCGGTTTAGATGGGCTTACGGCACTCTCCAGTGTCTATGGAAACATCGATCAGCGATGTTTAACCTTCGTTTCGGAGCATTCGGCTTCTTCGCTTTGCCATCACTCTGGCTTTATCAAATCATCTTCCAGTCACTGGCGCCGCTTGTCGATGCGGCAATAGTTTGGACAGTATTCTATGGAAGCGTGTTTGCACCGCAGTTTGAGTATGCGAGCACTATCCTCCTCTTGAAGTATTGGTTGCTGTTCACGATCTTTGAAGTATCGAGCGCTTACATCGCCCTCACACTCGACAAAGAGGATCGTAAACTACTCGTCTGGCTCCCTCTACAAAGATTTGTCTATCGCCAAATGATGTACTATGTTATTCTGAAGTCGATAGTTACAGCAATCAAAGGCAACAGAGTTGGATGGAGTAAGCTCGATCGGACCGGGACAGTTTCCGCCCCTGAAGAGCTGAGTTCCTCTGGAAGCGAATCCAGAAAAGACCTTCTTGAAACGCGCTGATGGTCATGCTTTTGGTAAACTAACGTCGCGCCGGGACAATTATTTTGTCGAATAGCGCCCTAGCCTGATTCTGCATTAGGAATAAATAAATGACTACCACTCAAGGAACGAACGAGGAAAAACCCCAGGCCCAGGTAAAGACGGATGAATGGTCGAAGCTCCGTCTGCCCCATTTTGAACATAACCATGGACCGGTACAAAACGCCAACGAAATTTATAAGAGTCAGCTGAACCCGTTGGACAAGCTCGCGGTAAACATTACCGACAAAGTCGGTTCGATGGGCTTCTTTCTGATCATTCTGACGTGGACGATTCTCTGGTGTGGTTACAATATTCTGGCCTCTGAAGTCCCTGCACTTCACTGGAAGTCATTTGACCCATTTCCAGCCTTCGTCGCCTATCTCCTGATCAGCAATGTCATACAGATTCTGCTGATGCCGCTCATTATGGTCGGCCAGAATGTCCAGGGACGACACTCTGAGATCCGTGCAGAATTGGATTATGAAGTAAATCAGAAAGCTGAGAAGGAAGTAATGGCTGTCCTGCAGCACCTGGAGCACAATACCGATCTGCTCTTACAATTGATGAAACATCTAGAATGTCGCGTGTCCGATGAAGAACTTCGAGCAATAATGGCGGAACGGGATCTCGCAGCGAAACTCGAAGCGAAAAAAATTGGGACTGACGCTGCGCCGCAATGATCCAAGCGATTCGAACAGTAAGCGAACGTAATAACCTTACGCCTTCTGAAGCGCGCAAGGCAATGACGCAGATAATGGACGGAAGCGCAACGCCGTCTCAGATAGCTGCGTTTGCCGTTGCTTTAAAAATGAAGGGTGAGACAGCGGAAGAGATCGCGGAATTCGCAAGAGAAATGCGTGAATATNNGCCGGCTGCGGCGTGCCCGTCGCCAAGCACGGCAATCGCGCAGCGACATCTAAATGCGGAAGCGCCGATGTCCTTGAAGCCCTTGGGGTCAGGATCGACCTTCCCCCGGTGGCGATTGGAGATTGCATAAACAGCGTTGGAATCGGATTTCTTTATGCAGCCGCCATGCACCCTGCCCTCCGTAATGCCAGTGGTCCACGCGGCGAGATCGGAGTCCGCACTTTCTTTAATATTCTGGGGCCGCTCACTAATCCTGCCGGGGCGAAGGTGCAACTGATCGGAGTCTACAGTGCATCGCTTTGCCCGATGCTCGCGGATGTTTTGCGAATATTGGGAAGCCGTCGCGCACTGATGGTGCATGGCGATAACGGAATCGACGAAATCAGTACACTAGGGAAAACATCAATCAGTGAGCTCGCCGACAGAAAGGTCACTTCTTACGTTTTAGATGCTCATGCCGACCTGGGTCTTCCTGTCGCTGACATCTCCTGCCTAGCTGCAGGCGAGACCCCAATTGAGAACGCATCGATTCTTCAACGGATTATCGAAGGGCGGGACAACGGGCCACGCGCCGATATCGCTTGTCTCAACGCCGCGGGTGTTCTCATGGCCGCCGGCGTGGTCAGCGGCTTGAGCGAAGGACTAAAGCGAGCGAAGGAACTAATATTGAACGGAGCTGCGGCGGACGTACTACGAAAGCTACGAGCGTTCAGTAACTAGGCGCTAGACATCGACTCGTATTGATCGAAGAGTGCGACGCCCGATGAAGTTCCTATTCGGTTTGCTCCGGCATCGAGCAGCTCTATCGCATCTTGAATTTTTCTGATGCCTCCTGCCGCTTTGATTCCAACGCTGTCTGCGCCCACCGACCGCCGTATCAGCCTGATATTTTCAACGGTCGCTCCGCTGAAACCCGTACCTGTCGAAGTCTGTACAAAATCGGCTCCTGAGTCCCTCACCAATTTGCTTGCTCGTTCAATCTCCGGATCGGACAAGTAACATGTCTCGATGATCACCTTGAGCAGAACGCGGCGATTGCTGTTGGAAAGAGTCCCGCTACTGGACGTGCGCACGGCATCGACCATCTCAGACAAATCGCGCCGGACGCCTTCTAAGTCGCCGCTTTTATATCTGGAGATATTAAAGACAGCGTCTATCTCACTTGCACCATTTGAAATCGCATTTCGAATAGCAAATGCCTTCGCTGCCCTCGAATCTCCCCCAAATGGAAATGAGACGGCGGCGCCTACCTTAATATCCGAATCTCCAAGCGCTCTAGCCACAGTTCCAACCCAGCACGGCAGGACACCGACCGAGGCAAAGTGACACCGCGCGGCATCGTCGGCGAGACGAAGGAAATCCTGTTTCAATGCATCCGGACGGATCAGTGAGTGATCAATCATCTTAGCGAACTGCTCTCTGGTATACATTATTCGGTCTTGCCTCGCCTTGTTGCGGCTTTCCATTGGGCGACTAAAGTACTAACTTCCT
>PLAD01000222.1 GCA_003134215.1 Armatimonadota bacterium | reverse complement strand
GCTGTTGCCGGTTCCCGTTTGGCCGGTCGCCGGATAAGTCACCATGACGTTCTGGTTCGCGATGTTGTAGCCGCCGGGACCGCTGGTATTACCCCAGTACATCGTGTTTCCAAGAGCGTCGGTTTGTAATGTCATGTTGGCCTAATAATGGGGGCAGCTTAAACGGCTAGTTCGTGGGCTCCCAGAAGAAGGGCTCACATGGTACGCCCAACTGAGTTGCGAAGGATTTAGCGTATTCCCAAAGTTGTGCTTTTTCTTTTTCTGTGCATCGTATAACATTACAACGCGGCAGCTAGAGTGGCAAGACGGGCCACTTTATAGTCGGAAGTGGAATCGCGGTTATGACGCCCAGAAAAATTTTTACGCCTACAGCGTCAGCCGGAGCAGGTAACCATATGTCAAATAATAAGACGGCACAAAACACAGATACCATAAACGAGCCGGCGATACTGTCCGACAGTGAGGTTTTGAATCTTGTTTGCTGATCACCTATGTTGTCAATGAACTTTGCAGCAAATTTTGGCGAAGGAGTCATTTTTATTCCATTTGATTCCATTTTTGAGTGCGGTGCCGCGCTAGTTATTTTTCTACGGGTGCCACGCTTTCGCCTCCAGCGGAAGGGTGTTTTGCTGTCTACTGCTAAGCAACCTGGTCAACAATTGAGCAGGAGCGTCCGCTCCATCTCAGACACCGTTCGAGCTGAGACTCATACCGTGGCACCCAATTAACATCATTTTTATTAAGGGTGCCACTATTGTGAAAAAACTTATAAAACGGATTTGTTGATCATCAAAAAAGCCCCGCAGACCAATTACGCCTTGCGGGGCAAATACGCTGGGGATACGGGGTTACATTCCGCCGGAGGAGCCGGCTCCTGATCCGCTTCCGGTGGCGCCTGCACTGCCGCTATTTCCGGTTGCGGTCGTTCCAGGACCAGAGTTGCTGTTATTGCTCGACCCGCTGCTAGGCGACGAATTCGTGGAGGAGTTCGGCGCTGCCGTCGAACTCGATCCGTTGCTGGGTGACGGAGCCGGCGACGAAGAGTTGGATGACGAGTTCGACGGTGGTATGTTAATGGTCGTATTACTGGATGAACCAGGTGTACCGCTCACATTCGGCGATGTAGCCGGCGCCGGTGCTGGATTGTTGATCGTCGTAATCGTACTGGTCGGCGTTTGGTTCTGAGTGCCGGCATAGATAAAGTAGGCGATTGCTGCTACAACAACAATGGCGACGGCGATTCCGATAATGGTCCCGGTTGCCACAGACTGGGTCGACGGCGAACTCGGCGATGTTGGCGTTGTGCTCATAAAGTTCCTCCTAACAAACAGCATGCGTAGCCTGAATGTCACTGCAAGGAGTTACCCCTGCCCAACAGCAGCGAAACTTAGCTGGGCTGGACACCGGGAAGAGTCTGAAGAAAATACTTCTATGATCTGTGAAATACAGGGTATGATAGACACATCCTTTAAACCTAGGAGGTGGTGGCTAAATGGAAGATAGTCAACAGGGTGGTGGCGAGGTTTAGCCTCGTTTTAACTCTCGTTACACCCATTAACGAATAGCCGAAGCAATGGCAGCATTATCGCCAACGTAACGATTATTCGAACCGGAACGCCGACGATGGGTCATGAACGGGCAGCCTCGACCGGTCGCCCAAACAACATAAAATGGGACGGTGTTTCGATTGGCTAACTGCCGATCGTAAAGCCGTCCTTTTTTGTCGTCACATGCTATTGCCAAGAAGGACTCGTCATGTTAGAATAGGAGCATGTAATGAGAACCTAGTCCCGTTAAAGGGCTTCTATGACTGATCGGAGTGTACGCAATGGATAACCTTTCGATGGATGAATCAATCCTGCACTACCTCTACACCAAGAGCTTCGCCGCCGGCGATGCGACACTGGAGTCTCTTGACCTTTGGGCGGTACATTTAAAGTTCGACATGAATGTATTCTGGGAGCATTACAACCAGCTCATCAAACAGGGATGGGTGCTGCCACATCATGAAGACAATATTGTCCGCTTGACGCCGCAGGGAGTTCTACGCTGCGAAAAGGCAGGCCTTGCACATGCCTCACTGATCGCCAAAAATCGCGACATGCGCAAGCGATTCGTACATACGCTAGCCGATCAGGCGGCGTTTCGTGGTACGACGATCACGATTGACGAGCTCCTCGAATACTCCGATGAAGAAGAAAATTACTGCCTTGGTAATATCGAACTGCTGATTTCTCTAGGTTACGTGAAATGGATCATCCCGAAGGTCAACCTGAGTATCAACATGAATGTCTGCGCCAAAGAAGCCGCCCTGAGCCGCGCGCAGCAGCATAGTTAGAGACGGCGATGCTGCCGTCTTGTCTACCTCTCATCCACTTTGAACTTAGAATACTCGTCGGTAACCTCGCCCCAGGCGGAGCAGGCGTCTCCGGCCGGTGTACCTTCACCTGCAGCGGCCAGCGCGGCAATAGATGTTTCCGGGAGCGGAAATGACAGGAAGACGTGCGGCGATGTGCTGTAGTTCGCCTCGAAAAACTCCGGGGTAAATACATGCACGGTCTGCGACGAGACCGATAAGTTTTCGGTGTAGGAATGTATCGATTGGGGCGCCTGGCCAGTGACCTTCCGTGTATGGTCCGTCGCTGTGACCGTCATTGCGACAACTCCAGGCGTACTTTCGTCCAGTGTTTCCGTCAGTTTCGGCAGCGACGCGATCTGAGTCGCCGATGCGGGGTCGCGAGTTTCCAGGGAAGGACCGCCGGCGATTGCAACCGAGGCGTCGCCTGAAAACTCTCCGGCTATCTCACCATAGATATTTCCAGTCCGGTCTTCGACAACAACGTAAAGTCCTGGAAGAGCGCCGGGAGTGTCTGGATGCCAGATCGCCGTACATGTCCCGCCAATCAATGCCGTTGCCGCCTCATTTGCAGCCGCTGACTGCGGTCCGGCGACTGTCGCAAAGACTGTTCCGGTGGAAAGGTGAGCAGCGCCATCGGAACTTGCGTTTGGATCGGAGGTCGACCCGGATGACGTGTCACTGGGAGAAACGGAGAGGCTCCAAACACCACCGGCGGCCGCAGTGGCCGCGGAAACTTCGGATGATTTTGGGCTGACATTTCCGTATTTGTCGAGGTAGGTGACAACGTAGTAATAAGTTGCACCGATATCGAGCCCGTGTCCGCCCACAGTGTCCAGGTAGGCAGGGCCTCCGGAAATCAGAGTCGTCGTCACCTGTGTGTAGGGCCCTCCGGGAGTCAACGACCGCCAAACGATATACCCTCCGCCATTGGTCGAAGCCCCGGCAAGCGGGGCCCAGGTCAGCAGTACTTCGACATCGCCGGGAATTGTGGTCAGTCCTGTAGGGGCAGCGTACGGAACGCCCATAACCTCAGGGCTTGGTGCGCTAGATCCCTTGGGGTTACTCGCAACCACCGTGTAGTACTCGGGAACACCATCGGCCAGGCCCTTATCCTTGTATGTCAGGGCTGTCAGACCTGAAACAATCGGCGTCGCTGCCTCCGCGCCAGGCGCCGCGCCGCGGTAAACCGAGAAAGCCGCGCCGACCACACCAAATGAAGGTGCATTCCAGGTGAGAGTTACAGCGCCGTCGCCACTGATGGCCTGAGAGATGCTCGGCGCTGACGGCCGGCCGGACAGAGAAGATTGTGCATTGGCGAACGGGTCGGCAAGGATCGGTGCGGCAAGGAGAAGAAGCGTGACGAGGGTTGTTGACTTACAAGCAGGTATGCGTGATCGTGCTCTGATGGCATAGGCGTCGATTTTTAGCATAGTCCAGGATTTCTCAGGGTGTTGAGAGCCGTTTCCGAACGAAATTGGCCTGTGGAATAAATTAGAATTATGCGGGGCGGCGAAGTTTTATACATTATATAATGGCTTTCCTCTGAACCTTTGTCAAGGTACCGAGCAAAGCCACATAAACGGTCATTCCGGCAACTACAGATCTACTTTGCCTCCTTTTTGTAAGTTTCATAAGTTTCCCTGATACCCTGGGCGTAGGGGGTTTTCTTGATTGGGCCGATGAGCTGGGTTAGTGCGGTGTCGTCCATCAGGACGGGGGTGGTTTGGAGGTAGTGCATCTCGACCAGTTCTCGCAGCATCGGGTTGAATAGTCCGAGCAGGCGCAGGCCGGTCTTGCCGACGACGCGAAGGCTGGGCTTCCTGCCGGCCATTTCAAATACTTTCTCGGCGATCTCACGCTGTGTTATTGCGCCGGCGCCGGCAAGGTTCCACAAACGGCCGTAGGCTTCCGGCTTCGATGCGAGTTCAAGAACAACTGGGCCTACATCAGGTATGAAAACAAACTCGTGCGGGGTGTCGATCGGCCCGATCATATCGGCGGCGCCTCCTTCCGATGCAGCTTTGAAGAGAAGATGCAAGAAGCTGGCTTGGTCGACATTGGGACCGTAGAAGTCCGGCAGCCTCAGGATCGCAGCCTGGATCTTTCCGTCCGCGTGTGCTTTCAACAAAATCTCTTCCTGCTCTTTACGCATCTTGCCCTTGAACGTAGTCGGATTGCGCGGATGACTCTCGGCAACGGTCGGAGTTGTGGGCGCTCCATATGGATAGACGGTCCCAATCAGAACGATCCGTTTGACCCCGGCTGCGAGAGCTCCGTCAAGGGTTTTCTGCATCAAAACCGGGTGCAGTTCGAAGTGGTTGTAGGGAACTCCGACCAGATAAATGATGGTGTCGATCCCTTCGGCTGCCGCGCGAACCGATGCGGGATCATCGGGGTTCCAACCGACGATCTCGGCAAGGGAATCGTCGCCGAACGCGGATTCCAGCCGAGAAGTCTCCCGACCGACGACGCGATAAGATTGCCCGTTGGCCCGAAGTGCATGCGCAATGCTCTTTCCAACCGCACCCGCTGCGCCGAAGAGCGCGATTTTATATTTCGATATCGAAGTTGTCATCTTATTTCCAGTCATTTTATTTATCCTATCTTACTTTGAAATATAATCTAACAATGTTAGATTATAGAGAAAAAATAATATCATCCCGTCGCCCAGGCTTTGAGCAGATCTTTGATGGTATTTTCCGCGAGCGTCCTGACGCGGTCTTTTCCGCCGGAAATTCGTCCAAGCATTTCGACGGTGATGAGACCGTGCAGCAGCCCCCAGGCGATATCGACGCAGTCCTCGATGCTTCTCAAGGAAACAGAACGAGAGGCCGCCCACTCTTCGAGGCAGTTCTCGATAATGCTTGCGCCGGATGTCGCTTGTTCCAGCGTGCTGTCCAGGTCAACGGCAGCGCTGCTGCTTCCGTGCATCAACTCATAGAGCTCCGGTCGCTCGTATGCGAACACGATATAGGTGTCGGCCATCGCGATCAGTCGCTCCCGAGGATCGGCGGCTGCAGCGTACACAACTGCGATCCTCGAATTAAGCTCGTCAAACCCTCGATTTTGCAGCTCTTTAAAAAGCGCATCCTTGCTTGCGAAATATCGGTAGATAATCGGCGGCGTGTACTCGACCAATTCGGCAAGCCGTCGCACTGTGACCGCTTGCCAGCCCTCGTTCTTGGCCAGTATGAGCGCGGCAGTTAATATGCCTTCTCTCGTCGCCGCTTTTTGTCGTTGTCGCCGTTCTCTTATACCCATAATATATCAACGTTAGTTATTCTAACATCGTTATATTCAATATACACCATACTTTAATTTTATCAATCACTCCCAGTATTTTTTCGACGATTGGCCCGCCGCTATGCGTCTTCTCTTGCTGCGAGAATAGCGACAAATTTAACGTGCTTTCGTTGGCCATAATCCAACTCAAATTGTAAGCCAATACATACTAGCAGTGATAATCATGACTAACAGTGGAAGAACTCTTTTATGGACCAGCTAGGCGACGGAATTTCGCCGATGTCCAACAACTCCGGCAAGCAACATCCAAGAACGATCGGGTGGTTCGGCACCACCGCGCTCGCTATGGGTGGAAGTAATCAAAGTCTGTTTTTAATTGCCGGCGCCGGTGGACTGATCGCGACTCAAGGAAGCGCCGCAATCCCGCTCCTAGCCCTCGGATTGATATTGTCGTGGCTCGCAGCCCCGGGCTGGACAGAACTTATCCTGATGTGGCCGAATCGCGTCGGCGGCATTGCGGCCACCTGCGCAGAGGCTTTTCGCCCGTACAGCCGGGTTCTCGCTGTACTGACCGGCACCTGTTATTGGTGGGGCTGGATTCCAACCTGCGGACTGACGGCAATTCTCTCGGCCTGCGCTCTGCACCAGTGGTATTTGCCGCACGTTCCAATTAATCTTATTGCAATCGGCATTATTTCACTCTTTACGGCAGTCAACCTGTCCGGCGTCAAAAGTGTCGTGAGACTGGCCATTCCCATTGCAATCGGTTCGGCCATTCTTGCGTTTATGTCGGCTGTCATTCCAGTGCTGACCGGCCATGAAGATTGGCATAGAGCGACGACATTCCACCTGGTCACTCCCTTCGGCGGGTTCTTTGGAAAAGTCACGTCGGCCATGGCCGGTCTTTACCTGATCGGCTTTGCCGCTCCGGCATTCGAGGCTGCCGCGTGCCATGTCGGCGAAACAATCGACCCGGCAAAGAATGTGCCCAAGGCGATGTTGGCAAGCGCATTGATGGCCGGCCTCTATTTTGTCATTCTTCCCTTTGTATGGCTTGGCTTTTTCGGCACTGCACCGCTGCTTAACGATCTGCAGAACGTGCTTGGACCGACATTTGCTCCGTTTGCCGGTCCTTTGGCAAAGAGCGCAGCGATCTGGTTCATGACACTGAACATGTTTCAGGGCACCCTTCAGCCGCTCGCCGGCGCCTCACGTACGATTTCGCAGCTTGCCGATGATGGACTGCTGCCGAAAATTTTGGCAATGCGTTCGAAAACCGACTGTCCATGGGTCGCGACGCTGCTTACAGCCGGATTTGCGATCATATTCTTATTGACAGGCGACCCCACCTGGGTGATCGCGGCTGCAAACCTGACCTACTTGATCGGTATCGGAATGCCAAACATCGCAGTCTGGCTGCTGCGTCGAAACGCGCCGGACTTGCCTCGTCCGTATCGAGCTCCGGACTGGACAATCACGGCCGGTGTTGTTGCGGCGAGTATCTGGGGGCTTTCAACCCTACTTGGCTTCGAACAGTTCGGGCTCCCGACAGTCCTGGCCGGCATCGCTCTCGCTTATTCCGGCGTCGCCATAAACGGCGTCCAAAGGCTGTTCGAACGTCGCGGTGCGGGCCTCAGGCCGCTTTTCAACTCACTTCATTCAAAGTTGACCGGGGCAATGCTGCTGGTCCTCGCACTTGACGGCGGTGGATATCTGCTGGCAATCGATCATGTTTCGCAGAGCCGTCCGGCGCTTATCGCCGGCCTTCAAGACATATTTGTCGCGGTAGCGCTGCTGACAATCAGTGTCGGCCTGATTTTGCCAGGCATGATCGCGCACGCGGCGGAAGAGATCTCCATCGCTGCAAGGCGCTTGGCGACCGGAACGCTTGCCGACTTTTCACGCGCCATGGAGGCTCTTGGTGCGGGGCGCCTCGAGGATGCACACGCACGGATCGACGTTATCGCGGTCAACGTGCTGACTAACGACGAGATGTCGGAAATGGCTGCGTCGTTCAATTTGATGCAGACGGAAATTGCAAGTGCTGCAGGAGGGCTGGACAACGCCCGTGAAGGCTTGCGGATTGCTCAGGCAGAGCTTGTCGAAAGCAATCAGCGCTTCGCCGTGGCTGTCGAAGGTTCGATGGACGGACTGTGGGACTGGGACATCACGAATAATCGTGTCTATTTCTCCCCTCGGTGGAAGAGCATGCTGGGTTACTTAGACCACGAGCTGACCAACCAGGTTGAAACCTGGCTCAATTTACTGCACCTGGATGATCTAGTTACGGTCAAAAAGCACATTGACGACTACCTGTCAGGCGCCATTTCCGCCTTTGAGATACAGTATCGAATGATCCATAAGGACGGCAGGCAGCTCTGGATACTTGCCAGGGGAGCCGCGTTGCGCGATGGCAACGGAGTACCGTATCGCTTGGCCGGTTCGCACAGCGACATCACGGAACGTAAAGCGGAAGAGGACGAGCGTTTAAGACTCGCCACTAACAACTTGCTTCTATTAGAGTCAACATCGGAAGGCATTTACGGAATCGATCTTGACGGTATCTGCACTTTCGTCAACGAAGCTGCGGCCCGGACGCTCGGTTATAGTCGCGATGAGATGGTTGGACAGAATGTACACACCTTATCACACCACAGTCACCAAGACGGCAGCCACTACAGCATAAAGGACTGTCCCATTTACAACGCCCTTCACTCAACTGGTCGATGCCATGTCGACACGGAGGTGTTCTGGCGAAAGGACGGATCGTCTATCTCGGTTGAATACTCGTCCTCCCCGATCATAGACAACGGTAAAGTGACCGGCGCAGTCGTTTGCCTTGCGGATATCACCGAACGCAAACTGGAGCGCGAGGAGCTTGTTCAGGCCAAGCTGACGGCCGAGCTTGCCAACCGTTCGAAGAGCCAGTTTCTGGCCAATATGAGCCATGAACTACGTACGCCGCTAAACGCCATTCTCGGATTCTCCGAGCTGCTGCTCGATCAGCACTTCGGAGCGCTGAATCCGAAGCAGATAAAGTATCTTGGGCACACTCTGACCAGCGGCAAGCACCTGCTCGAACTTATCAATAACATCCTCGATCATTCAAAAATCGAAGCCGGCCGCGTTGACCTGATTAAAACCGAACTAGATGTCTCAGTCATTCTCAACGCGGCGATCTCAATTATTCGACCACTCGCTTCGAAGAAGTCCATTGAACTTACAGTCGATGTTGAGCCCAACGTTCCGGCACTCTATGCGGACGATGCGCACATGAGACAGGTCCTTCTGAACCTGCTTTCGAATGCGGTCAAGTTCACGAGAGAGCACGGGAGAATCGAAGTGCACGCAGAGATGGCGGCCGAACAACTGCTGATTTCTGTCAAGGACGAAGGAATCGGTATCGCACCCGAAGACATCGAACGCATCTGGAAAGAGTTTGAACAGACAGATTCGTCGTATTCCCGTGAGCAGCAAGGAACAGGATTGGGTCTAAGCATCACTAAAAGATTGGTGCAGCTTCATGGGGGCTCAGCATGGGCCGAAAGCCTGGGAGTGGGCCATGGATCCACATTCTATGTTAGGCTCCCGATAAGAGCAGAGGACGAATCCGCTATCCCGGAAATCCGTCTTGCCGCATAGGAGCGGCCGACACATTTTATGAAAACTAAAACAATTGTCATAGTCGAAGATAACGAACTTAATCTTGAGCTGGCAATTGACCTGCTTGAAATTCACGGTTATAACGTCCTCGGTATCCGTTCCGCCGAAGAGGCGTTGCATCTCATCGCGAGACTGCAGCCCGATCTGGTCCTTATGGATATTGCGCTGCCTGGGATGGATGGACTTGAGGCCGCGAAGCGCTTGAAGTCGGATGAAAAAACGGTGCACATTCCGGTCGTCGTCGTTTCAGCCCACGCGATGCAAGGCGACCGAGAATCGGCAGTAAGCGCCGGCTGCGCAGGTTATATGACAAAACCAATTCAAACTCGAACGTTCGTTCAATCGATCGAGAAGCTCATGGAAGAGATCGACGATCTCAGAATGAGCAGCAGATGATGGGCGCTGCAAAACGCATTTTAGTGGTTGACGATTCCGAGATCAACCGGGATTTACTAGAAGCAAGTATCGAGAGGCTTGGACATACAGCTGTCCTGGCTTCAAGCGGCCAGGAGGCCCTTGAATTAATCGCCAACGATATTGAGCTGGTGCTGGTGGATTTAATGATGCCAGGTATGCACGGACATGAACTAACCACCAGAATTCGGAATTCGGCCGAAGCATCCGACATACCGATCATTGTGGTCACGGCGAGTGACAGCCTGGAGGATCGGCTAACGTCGGTAGAGCTTGGCGCCAACGATTTCATTGCAAAGCCGATCGATCAGACGGAACTCCGAGTTCGTCTATTTGCGCAGCTTCAAGTAAAAGCAAATCAGGACGAGGTCAAAAGGCGCGAACGAGCGTTAGAAGACACGGTAGACGCACGTACGAATCAATTAGTGGAAGCGCTGCGTCAGGTGGCCGCTGCAGAGCAGCATATTTACGACGCCCACGTCGACACAATACGGAGGCTGGCCGCTGCAGCCGAATTTCGCGACACGGAAGCGGCCGACCATGTCGAACGGGTCAGCAAATACTGCGTCCTCATCGGAGGAAAGATCGGCCTGGCGCGGGAAGATCTTGCCATTTTGAAGTATGCTTCTCTGATGCACGATGTTGGAAAGATCGGAGTTGCAGACGATATTCTGCTGAAGCCGGCTAGTTTAACATCGGAAGAGCGCCGAGTAATGCAATTTCACACATTGTTCGGCGCACAGATTCTTGGTGGATCATCGTCGAAATTACTGGAAGCCGGTCAAGTCATTGCGCAGTCTCATCATGAACGTTGGGACGGCAAAGGATACCCAGACGGGATCAGCGGAAACGAAATTCCATTGCTCAGCCGGATATGCGCTATCGCAGATGTCTTTGACGCTTTGACAAGCGCCAGGCCGTACAAGTCCGCATTCCCGATTGACCGGGCTTTCACTATGATGCGTGAAGAGCGAGGAAAGCATTTTGACCCTTTCCTGCTCGATGTGTTCTTGAACTCTTTCGATCAGGTGTCCGAGATTGTCCCTCGTTGAACTGGACGTTCGATCAGTCGCCCTTGAAATAGCCCTTGAGAGTTGGGTCGCAGTTTTCTACACGCATCAGACAAGGAATAATAGTGGCGGTGCCTGCCCAGTTGCGTTCTTCCATTGCCCAATAGTGCTTGTAGGGGTCGTACTTGCTCCACTCATACCAGGGTATCGTCCGATCCTTAATTTTGAACGCACGAACATGAGGAACATTGCCGGCTCGGCAAAGCTGAGCTTCCTTGTGTGTTGCAGTAACCTGCCTCGGCTGACCGCCAATTAATACTGTTATAACAGCGACAGCGGTTACAGGCACCGGCCTTGACGTAAAAAAGGAAATGGTCCTCTGTCCACTTGGGATGGCGTCAACTTCGGCTTGCGATGACGGCAGGCCTTTCTCCGGTTTAAATTCCCGCCTTATTTTCGGAGCAAGGTTTATTGAAGGATCACCTTCGAGCGTAATACGCTGAGCAAGATTAACATCTTGCGGCGCCGTTTCCTGAGGGAGAGGTTCATGCAGCTGCATATCCACACGCGATTGAGAATCGACATCCTCGTCGCCTGTACCAGGCTGGTCGCCTTGTAAAGCAGTAAGAAATTTAATAAACGGATTCATCGGCGTCGCCCCACATTACAACACTTCATCAACAGAAAAACAAATTATCCAAGTGTGCATCGGCTATACAGAAGCACCAAACTACAATCACGGTTTATACCCAATTTTCTTCCATATTTATATTAAAGTCTTGCAAAGATTCGACAAAATCTAGCGATTCAGGCTAGTCTCAACAAATTCGGTCTTTTGATCGCATCCACTTACTCTCTCTCCCACACTTCCAAACGATAGTCAGTTCGAGTATGGCCTTACCTCCAGATGTTATTAACATTAATCCTATGGGAATTAGTTATTTTTGTTCTTTTGTAGCTGTATTTTAATATAAATCAGCCGTATCAGGGTTGATTTCACTGGTTCTGAGCGGGTAATATCGAAAGCATACAAAGCCTATGTGAATTTGTGCAAACGTTTAACTGCTCCTAACAGAAGGAATATAGATCATGAAAAGTAAGTATCCTTGCAAAGCTCTTGGTTTTACACTTATAGAACTTTTAGTTGTAATAGCAATAATAGCGTTACTCGCCGCGATTTTGTTCCCTGTCTTTGCCACTGCACGAGAGAAGGCTCGTCAGAGCACCTGCCAAAGCAATGAAAAGCAGCTTGGACTTGCATTCTTACAATATACGCAGGACTATGACGAGCTGTATCCGGAAGGAACTTCCAGCAATGACGAAGGCTTTGCGTGGGCAGGACCGCTCTACGCATATGTCAATAGCATCAATGTTTATCAGTGCCCGGACGACCCGACAGTGGTGCCAAATAACGGCCAGGTAGGGACGAACGTCAGCGGCGGAGTGCTCTTCAAAATGTTCCCGATTTCGTATTCCGCCAATCAGGCGCTGCTTGGAACCGATTTTACTGCCGGCGGTCATACGTTCATCAAAGGCAGCGGCGTGATGGGGACCGTAACAAGTGCAGAAAATGCCCCGGCGAACACTGTCCTTTTGTACGAGGAGCAAGGTGACTTCGCGCCTTACAACAACTCAACCGAGTTTAGAAATAACGGGGTCGGAAACCGGGACAACGAGTATTACAGTCCGACAGGAAACGGCATCACGTGGCAGCGGAATGGAGGAGGAAATTACAATGGTGTTGACGACGCCGAATCCCTTGCCACGGGTGTTCTGGGCGGAGCAATCGCCGCTGCGGTCGTTACGCCTAGTTTTACGTCTCCCTGCGCAGCAAATGCCATGTGCTACAAAAGCGCAACCGGTGTGCACGCAGGCGGCTCAAACTTTGTGTTCGCCGACGGACATGTAAAGTGGATGCTTCCTGGATCGGTTTCTCCCGGCTATTCCGCGGTTTCAGCGACGGACCCGTTCGATAAGACCAACTGGGGCACGACAGCCATAGAACCGTCCGCCGCAGGTACTGCCAACGCTCAGGGCTATTCCGCAACCTTCAGCCCGGTCTAAACGACTGCGCTGCACGATCAGATCGTGCAGCGCTCCCCTCAGTCGCTATATTCACATTTCTGGCACGGTTTGTGCAACATTAGTGCAATACGTTTAATGCACAACAACTGCCTGCGACGATAACTTTATCGTTTATACGGAGCGAATAAGTAAGGATAACAGTTACTCAGGATGGATTTCCAGCCGTTTGTAAAGATGCTGGGCACCCTTTGGGGCCATCTGGTTATACGACCCTATATCGCATTTCTTCAGCGCCGGTGTGCTACATTCGATTTGACGGTCTCCGGCGGCGAGCATCTGGCATCCGTTGCGGAAGGCCCATTTGTTCTCGTGTCAAACCACCTCCTCATGCGGCGCACCGAGTTGTGGCCTACTTTTTACGTTCGCTGTTTGCTCCCTTATCATCGACCGCCTGATTCTTTCGTATACAGGAGGATCGTCAAGGACCGTTTTGACAAAGAAATCCAGGGTGTTTCGAACTCCGGCTTCTTCGACTCTCCGAAGTACGGGTGGCAGAAATGGTTAGAATTATATTTCAGCAATCCTTTCCTCAGAGCCGGAATGTCAACTTGTAATAATATGATCTTAACCGAAAAGCCGTCGGTGTCTGGTCAGCGGCGTCTACTAAAGGACATAGAAGGCGCTGTTAGTCGGCAAGAACCAGTAATGATATTTCCGCAAACCAAGGAACACTGGGAAGCATTGAACGGCGCCGATGACCTGGGCTCGCTTGCGGCTACCGTCGCCTACAAATACAATCTATCAATTTTGCCTTCTTGTCTGGGAAACAGCAATACCTGGAAAAAGGGCAATAAGGCGACTGTAGCTTTTGGGCCTCCATTCAGAACGGATGGGATGAGTAAAAGCGATATCAACAAGGAGATCTATGCGAGAATAAATTGTCTTGTTGACAAATCCACGAAGAGAGAGTTTGCATTTCTCGTCGGCGGCACGGAACCATGGTCTGAATCCGACGAACTCTGGTTCGGTATGGCAACGCATATATCAAAGGGCGGGCACCAGGTTTCTGTGGTTAAATATGCGGTTGACGGAAATCACGAGCGCATCAAAGAGTTGATACGCTGCAATATCGACTTAAATGACTACAATGCCGACTCGACTCCGGCGGCTGTGAATTATCTTCGCTCACTTGTTCCATATAGGTACCGGCCGGCAGCTTGGATCGACGGCAGGTATCGCCGGTTGAAAGCGCGATTGCTCTCGATCAATCCTCAGTTAGCGATCGTTTGTCTGAGTCGAAACGTTGACGGACTGATGCTGGCCGGCGCCTGCCTGGACCACGGTTATCCCTATATATTGATCGTCCATCGAGCTTTCGATCAACTATGGCCCCCGGATCCCATACATGCTGACATGAAATTCATCTACCAAAGCGCTAAGTCAGTGTTCTTCACTTCAGAACACGATAAGCAGCTCACCGAACTGCAAATAGGCGTAAAGCTTTCCCGGGCTGAAATCGTCCAGGATTTTTACCGATTTCCTGAACACGGTCCGCTTCGATGGCCACAGGGAGAAAGCGGGCGGGTCCGATTGGCGTGTCTGGGCACTTTCAGTGTCAATGAAGATCGTCAGGACATGTTGCTGAAGCTGTTAGCCCAGAAAAAGTGGCAGGAAAGACCGATTGACATCACTTTCTACGGTCACGTAAATGAAGGTAAATCGTTAAGAAGCGCCGCAGACTTCCTTCAACTTAACAACGTAACATTTTCAGATTACGACGAAGACGCTATCCCCTGGCATACGCATCACGCCGTCGTAGTTCCGTCAATTTCGCAGAACAAGTCTCAGCATGTCGTTGAAGCGCTTGCTTGCGGCCGCCCGGCCATAATGACTTCTCCCCACTGTGACTCAGAGTTCGTCGAACATGGCGTGACTGGTTTCTGTATGGAAGGACAAGGCGAGACTGATTTGGACAGAGTATTGGAGCATGCCTGGCAGCTTAAGGACCGGTGGGAATATATAGGATGCGAAGCGGCGAAACGTATTCGAGTCCGTCTGAGTCCGCATGCTGCGAAAGATTTGGCAGAACGATTGGCGGGCGCGTGAAACAAAATACTTCTAATGGATCGTCGGGATCGGCCGCCACTTTTACTTCAAGCGCCTCTAAAACTCAAGATATCCGGAAAAACATCGTTATTTTGAGCTGGTGCCCTGATCCTTGGGGTGGATGCGAGGTGCTCTGGTTCGAAACAGCCAAATGTCTTTTGGCTGATGGCCACAGGGTAGCGGTGATAAAGTCCTGCGTCGACTTTGAGCACGATTCAATTAAGGAATTGACAGGTGCTGGAATATCGGTCGAAGATTTCAGCGCCGATAAAAGCGATAGCGTCGACCGATTTCTTAAGCTCAAGCCGCCATCTTGGATCGTTCCTTTTCGTCACCGACATCGACTTCATCCGGATTTCAGTCGCCAGTTCTTTTGGCTGGCCCTCAGACTTGAGGAGCTGAAGCCTGATTTGGTAGTGGTGTCTCAAGGCGGTAATTTCGACGGGACAGAATTTGCAATAGCATGCTTGCGACTGAACATCCCATATGTTTTAATTTCGCATAAAGCAAGTGAATGGATATTTCCGCCTGATCATGTTCGCGAACCTATGGCAAACGCCTTTTTCGGAGCACAAAAAGTATATTTTGTTTCAGAGCACAATAGAGAATTAACGGAGTTGCAAATCGGAACGCGATTTCCGCACGCCGAAGTTGTCCGAAGTCCGGTCACGACTCCGGTAGAGCAGCCATTGGCTTGGCCTGAAACCGTGAATGAGAGGTACAGAATTGCGACAATAGGAAGGTTATGCCCTCAGGAAAAAGGTCAGGACATTCTCCTACGCGTCTTGGCGCAAAATAAATGGCGCGAAAGACCGGTCGACGTGTCGGTGTTCGGGCGCGGAGAATACGATAATGGCATTAAGGGAATGGCGAAGCTTCTGAATGTCGAAAACATCCGATTCGCAGGAACTACCAATGACGTTACCGACGTTTGGCGCTCGCACCAAGTACTGGTAATGTCGTCGCGGGCCGAGGGGCTGCCGGCTACTGTGGTCGAAGCAATGTACTGCGGAAGACCATGTATCGTGACGCCGGCCGGCGGGAGCGCAGAAGTAATCGATGACGGCAACACTGGTTTCGTCGCAGAAAGCGCAACCGCACAGGGATTTGATAAAGTAATGGAACGAGCGTGGTTGAGCAGAGACAAATGGGAAGCGATGGGGCGGCAGGCCGCAATTCAGATTCGTCGACTCGTCAAAACCGACGGTGGACGGTCGTTTGCAGCCAAGCTGATAGAGGTCTGCAATGCACGTTAAAAACGCACAGCCGAACGCCGCCGATTTCGAACCTGGCCTTGTTTCAATTGTTGTTCCAACTTACAATCGGGCGGAGTTCCTTTTAGAGGCTTTGGACAGCATTAGGGCGCAGACATACAAGAAAACGCAAATCATAGTTGTTGATGACGGCTCGACGGACAATACCCGGGAGCTGGTCAGCGCGATGCCCGACGTTAAATACGTTTATCAGGCGAATCAACGGCAAGCCGCGGCAAGGAATGCCGGATTGAAATACGCAACCGGCGAGTACCTTTGTTCGCTTGACTCTGACGACATATGGAAACCTCAATTTCTTGAGCGAAGCCTGGAGGCTCTACAAACACTTGATGTCGATTTCGTATTCTCCAACTCAGCCAATATAGATCCGTCTGGAAAACGATACAGGAGCTTCTTTGAAAGAGGGTACCGGTGGTGGGATTTCAAACACAGCGATTGTTTCGGATGGCGCCTTATGGAGCCGCCTGCGGTCCGAGCCATGTATCTTGACATGTGCGTTTCCCCATCCTCAGCCTTGTTGATGCGACGTTCGACCGTTGAAACCTACGGTTGGGCAAGCGGCCTACACATTGCAGATGACGGATGTTTACTGCTCGACATCGTCCTTAACAAACCCACCAGAATTGCATTTACAATGTTTCCATTGTGGATAAAACGAGTGGATGGAGACAACATATGCGACAGCGGGGACAGGGTGGAATTTGTGCAAAAGCTCTTTATTAACGATGCACAGACAATGTTTAGCCGCCACTATGAGCTTCTTACCGACGAAGAGCGAGCATTTTTGCTGGGCCGAATCGCGTTCAACTATGCCGCCATGACATTACTAAGAACTTTCAGAGGTCAGTGGAAGGCCGTCCCGATGAACGCACTTCTTGCGGTGCAAACTGTTATGAAAACAGCCAAACATTCACCGAGAAACTTCATCAAATTTATTAGGCGTCAGTAATTAAATGAGCATGATCAAGGAGAATGATGCGACAAGTGGGCGGTCAGATGCATGTGAACCCGGCATGGCGGTTGCCTTCTGCGTAAACGAGCGCTTCGCTACGCCGCTTGCCGTGGCGCTTTACTCGTTACTCGAACACCTGCAGCCAGCTTCGTCTCTTGTCATCTATGTCTTCAGCAGTGATTTGTCGGAAGAAAGTCAACAAGGCTTAAATCGGATTGTAAGTGACTTTCCTCAGTTGAACGTAATCTTGAAGGTCGTGCATCCGGACCTTAGCTGCTTGCAAAACCTCCCTGTTAATTTTCGATTTACGGCAGACAACTATACTCGGCTCCTTCTGGACCGTCTGATCCCGGAAGGCTGCGACCGTATTCTGTACCTCGATTGCGACGTGCTCATTGCCGCCGATATAAGCAAGCTATGGAGCGTGCCAATTGAGCCATGGCATGCTCTTGCGGGAAGAGATATGGCGATACCCGTCGTGTCGTCGCTGCTTGGCTTGCGAAACTTCGATAAAATTGGGCTGCGGCCGGACACCCCATATTTCAATTCCGGCGTCCTGATGATCAACCTCAAAAAATGGCGGCAAGACAGCATCACTGAAGCCTGTCTTCAGTATACGACCAGTCATTCCGAATACATTCGCTGGGCCGACCAAGATAGTCTTAATGCCGTCCTCGCCGGTAAATGGGGGATGTTAGACGTCGAATGGAACTTTGCTCCGGCATTTCTGGGGAAAATCCTGAAGGATCCGACGTGGCCCGATCATGCGGTCTATGCCGAGCGAGCGGAAGAGCTCCGTGGTTCTGCAGCAATTTATCATTATGCCGGCACCTTCAAGCCATGGAACTCTTACATGGCAGGGATGGGATATGACATGTGGACGAACACGCTATATCGGTCGGGATGGCTCTCAAAATCGCAGCGTAAAGGTTGGCCGGCGAACGTAGCATGGCAAAGCGCGAAAATGTTCGTTACTGCGACGAATGAACGTCGAAGGGCGCTATATTATGAGTGGCGACAGTCTCGGCGATAAGCGGCGCTCCCTGTTCGTCCTTCCGCCACCCCGCCGGAATAAACATCAGATTTTTTCGGTAGAGGGCCATATTGAATAATGGATCGGCAGAGCCCTTCACTTCGAAAATCACCGGCGCATCGCTGTAACCTTTAAACGCCAGTGTGCCTCCGCCTCCACTCTTCATGATGACGATCGTCATAACGTGCTTTCCGGGTAGGAGAGGCAGTCGGTCTACAGTACACGTAAATGTATTCCAGCCGGCTTTAAGATCAAAGGGCGTCTCAAGTCCGCCCGCTATGGATGCGACCGGGAATAAGTCGCCGACACCGATTTCGCAGCCGCAAATGACGTCTTGTACGGCCTGTCTGGCATAACAACCGACGGTCACCTGGGCGGGCATTCCGGGATAAAGGTCGCCGCCATCGGGAGACGCCACAATCACAGACTCAACGGTCACCACTTCTTCAACTACGCTCGCCATGCCGATGCCGTCGGAGGTGAGGGATGCGCCATTGTCACGTGTTTCACTTTCAAATGCAAAGGTCCGGGCGACCGCTCCTGTTTTCGCCCTTGCTGCTCCGATTCTGGTATATTCGTGAATTACTTCGGTGGGATCGCCGACACGAACCACCGTGCCATGGTCCATCAGGACGACTCGCTTACAGAAGCTTTGAACAGCGAACATGTCGTGGGACGCAAAAAGAATTGAACCTCCAGAAGCGACGTATTCATCAAGGAACTGTTTGAACTTCAACTGAAAACGAAAGTCGCCGCCGTTCAGCGCTTCATCGACGATAAACATGTCCGGACGCAGTCGCGCGTTAATGGCAAAACTCAGCCTCACTCGCATGCCCAGGCTATAACTCCCCACCGGCGCATCGATAAATTCGCGGAGTTCCGAAAATGCAATGACCTCGTCCATGCAGGCCGCGACCTCTGGTCCGTGCAGGCCGTTCATGTACAACAGGTTGCCGATGTTCTCGCGGCCGGACAATTTTGCGCTCAAACCGCCGTTGTGATCCATCAACACAACCTTGTTAGTCGCAATCGTAATAGCGCCGGCCGATGGCTTCAGGATGCCGGATAAGAGGTTGATGAGCGTGCTTTTCCCGGCCCCATTGTGCCCAATGAGACCGACGACTTCACCTCTTTTTACTTCGAACGAGACATCTCGATTTGCCCAGAACTCGCCGGGCCTTAGTGTATCACGGTCCATCCCCCCGCGAAGATCTCCGACGATATCCTGAAGAGCGTACTTGATTGCGTATTTTGGATCGCGGCAAAATCGCTTCGAAACCTTTCTCACTTCAAGAATATTAACTTGGGAATCGATCATACGAGATAACGTTCCACTACATATGGCTTTGATATTCGGCAAAGCGCCCATGTCAGAAAGAGAACAAAAGTCGATGCGATAATGCCGCACGTAAAGTACGTGGCGCAAGATGCGAACACCGCATTGCCGGCTGAGCCATAGGTTGCAGTGCGCGTCATGTCGATCAGTGAACTAAGGGGGTTCAGTCGATAGACCGTCGCCAGCACCGTATGGGGACGAGCAGCGACGAAGACTGGCGCGGCAGCGAAGAAAACCCAGGGGAAGAACATCATAATGTTCTCTATGTCATCCCTAAGTGCGTTGAATGGCGCCAACAAAAGCCCAGCGGCTGTGCCTAGTATGAGTATCATTCCGAAGCCAACTAATCCGAAAGGCCATGTCGGAGCCAACGGAACTCGGAAAATCAGAAACACTCCCGCGAGCACAATGAGTTTTACCAACAAATTGAACGCGTTTTCGGCCGCCCCTGCGAGTATCAGGCTTTCAATTGCGGCTCTGCTTCTCATCATCTGGTGACTTATCCCGGAAAAAATCAGTCGCTGTGTATTCATCGCTTCTACGAAAGTCAAGGCAATGAACAGTCCGAAGACTGCGTAAAATTGCGGGGGTACCGTCCCGCCGTACAAGGCGGAAAGCTTTGCGCGCTGCCCTACAGTCATGACCAGTGAAATGATGAGAGCAGGAGCAACCGACCACGCGATCCCAAGCGAAGAGTATCGGTATCGCAGAGCGAGGTTGCGGCGAAACAGGCGGTAGGCAGGGTCGATAGAAGTCAACAGATCATGCAATGAGTTCCTAAGAAAACCTAGAGGACTTGCTAATGGACTTTCATAAGTATAAGACAACAAATCGATAATCTCGTCGCTTTCTGCTATTACGTCGAACCAGGGAAGCAAAAGACTCGCGCCTGCACGAACGCACCCTTATATGTTTGGCAAATTCTGTGCCAGTCGTTCATGCTGCACATCGATGCTATCGCCTTTTCGTCTATTGTCCGGCTTAACATCAACAGCGGTGCCTCTCCATGCAATGACGTGGCTGCAGACTGCGGCCAGCGTTAATATCGATGCAAATGATACATCCAGAACCCGCGCAACAAAATGGCCGGCTTCCCATACCCGTGCCATCCATAGATCTGGAAAATCCAATACTTCGCGCTTCAGCAGCGTGTTCATTGCCGGGTCGGGGGGCAGAGGGCGGCCGTGGCAAGCAAGCCACAGCCCGTGCCAAACTGCAAGATGTTCAAGCGGCAGATTGGAAACCGCTGAGTCGTTTCCCGGATATGTGTTCGTAGCATAGAAGAAATTGACGAATACGGGTGCAGCCGTGAGCAGAAACGAAACAAAGATCAACGGCTTTAGAACCAAGCGCCAACGCTGGTCATGCCACAACTCCGCCAGCACGGCCGCGACCGGGAGGAACAACACCGGAAGCAGCGGGACAAGATATCGAGGGCCCCATCCACGCGCAGCCCAAAACGATAACTTGGCCACAAGTAATAGGTAAGCCACAGCCCCAGAACCAAAAAGTAGAGTTAACGCTCGGTAGCGAGTGTCGGCAAGCCGCTTCCAAAGAAAGGGCGACATCAGGATCAAAAGAAATATTGGAGCAAAAATGAAAAGCCCGCGATTAGGTGAAAACAACAGGCCGAAAACCCCGTTGATCCACGATGTGTTGTCGACAACGACGTTGGATATGGGCTGTCGGCCGATCGCAGCCGTCTGAAAGGGCGAACCTGTTCGCAACTGATTGTAAAAAAAATCGACAGACAAAGCAAGAACGATTGGGATGCCGCATGTGAGATACGCAGAGAGCGGGAATCGCCTCATAAAGCAAAGTCCCGCCAGTCCTAACAAAATAAACGGTCCGTTGTAAAATCGACACATGCATACGGCGGCAGTAATCAGACCAAGTTTCAGAGAGAGGGACGTCAGCGTCTTGCGATCTTGCGTCTTCGGATCAAGGAGGACAGCGCAATAGTACAAGATTGCGCAATAACCGGCAGCACCCAAGATAACGTCCCAATTCGCTTTCGAATACACCCAGTAAATTGTGGCAAAGGAAAATGCCAGTGTCAGTAAATACGCGGTGCGACGGTTCCAGAAAATACGAAAGAACAGGTAGAGGTAGAAGGATCCCGACGCGGCAATGGCAGAATAACAGAGTGATGAGAGAGACCTGCTTATCAGCGGCGGGTAAGAAATAAGCTCTGCTCCATGAGATTTGGTCAACATCGCTCCGAGCCGCGCGGACGGAAGCATTAAAAGCTCCCCGCCGATATCGTGAAACTCATAGTAGAGTCCATTTGGCGCCTGCAGCCAAAGTGAGTGGTTTTTCACCGGACAGTACGGCAAGCCTAAGTGACCAGTCGTCGCGAGAACCATTGACGCTCGCATTTGGTTGTTTGCGTCACCGGTATAGATGCCCCCGCTATTGGTGAGTATCATTATGCAAAGGAAGACAAGCGCGACCGCCGCATCTATGGCATGAGTACCATATAACCTTTGCAAGATACGTTGGCACCGTGACATCAGCACAACCGCGACATACGTCATGCTGCTGTAGAAAAGGTAGAAGGTATGCAAAAAAAGTGCCGACGTAGAAAAAGATAATCCTCCGACGGCTGCGAACAGCCTAAACATGTCCCAATTAAGGACCAGAACTGTTCCGACGGCAGCGGCTACAGCGATCAGCGCCACCGGCTTCCATAGTGCCGCCAACAAACAAATAGAGCCGACCAAAACGGCTGCTGCACATATACGTGCCCTCGCGTCAATGTTCAAGTCGCCGCCGGCAGAGGTCCTGCCGTCTTCAAGAAGCTGAGACCACGGGATCGCACGCTTAAAGATGTCCGTCATCACGAGCGAATGTAACGTCCACCGCTTCAGGTGTGAAACCAGGATTTCGGGAGAATTGATGATTCTATGTCCGCGGTCTCGAAGCCGGTACCCCAACTCAATATCTTCTATAGATGGAGCAGTAATGGAGTTGTCAAAACCACCGACGTCCTCAAAGATGTTCCGGCGGATGGCTCCGCATCCTGCCCAGAAGGTATTTGCTTCGCGCCTGCCGCCTTTCTGATGTACATAATGGTGGAGGAGGTTTTTGTAAAGTGATACTGTCTTCTGGCCGGCTTTTTCGGAGTCGTAGGAACCAAATACGGCTGAAACGGAGTTGTCTCGTTCGAACTCCGATCGCAGCTTAGCGATTGTCGAGGCATGCACTACAACATCCGAATCAATGAACACCATGATGTCGCCTGTTGCTTGGGCGGCGGCTTTGTTCCGGGCGCGCGCTGGACCGCCCGGCATGTTGCTGGACTCAGCGGACACGAGGACTTTGGGCTGAAGGGGATGGGATCGGGCTATAGCAACGGAGTCGTCGGAGGAGGAATCGTCGGAAACATAAATCTCTTCCGGCTGACTATCACCGGCCAATATACCATCCAGACATTCCTTGAGCGTTTGCCTCGCATTATAGCAAGGAATAATGACTGATATCGAGAGCTTCTTGCTCATCGGTTAAAAGTACCCATGGCTTACCATTATACATGACGACAATTGATGGTCACAGCTTCACATGTATTTTGCTTCCTAACGTCTGGTCTGTGCCTCAAAATTTCAGTGCAATTTACAATATGGCACGGTTTATGCCATAGATTGGTATGTCAAGACGATACCTCGTACATCAAGATATTATCTTCTTACACAAATGTTGCGTTACCACCTACAGAAATCGAAGCGTTAGTCATATAATAGGTGTCTCGTCTCTTACGTTTTGTGCTGTAAGAATGACAGAATTAGGGTAGTAGAAGTGCAAAAAGGACTGATATACCATGGAAGGTTGTAAGAATTCCGTCGTTATCATCGGCGCTGGACCAGCTGGATTAACCGCGGCTTATGAACTGGTAAAACGTGGTGAACAGCCACTGGTGTTAGAGCAATCCGATACAGTCGGTGGAATATCCAGAACGGATATTTATAAGGGCTATCGCATCGACATCGGCGGGCATCGCTTCTACACGAAAAGCCAGGAAGTTCAAGATCTGTGGCTAGAGGTACTGGGAGATAATTTTCTCAGCGTCCGACGCATGTCGCGCATCTTCTATCGCGGCAAGTTTTATGATTATCCCCTCAACCTCTTTGGAACTCTGAAAAATCTCGGAGTCTACGAGAGTATCCGCATCGTCCTCAGTTACCTAAAGTGGAAGACTTGGCCTCAATTCCCGGAGGAGAACTTCGAAGAATGGGTAACAAACCGGTTTGGGCGGAGACTTTATTTACATTTCTTTAAGACTTACACTGAGAAGGTCTGGGGAATTCCGTGCAAAGAAATCCGCGCGGATTGGGCGGCACAGCGGATCCAGGGCATGTCTCTCAAGCGTGCTGTCATGAACGCACTATTCGGTGGAGACAAAATTAAGTCTCTTATCAAAAATTTTCAATATCCGATGTATGGTCCTGGTCAAATGTGGGAGACGTTTCAATCTGCAGTCGAGCGCCGCGGCGGAACTGTTACGCTCAATACCGGTGTCTCAAAGATCGGTGTAGAGAATGGCAAAGTTGATTCGATAACAACTGTGAAAGGCGGTGTCGAACAAAAAATCAGCACCGACCACCTTATCTCAAGTATGCCGATCACCGAGCTGATCAAAAAAATCGATCCTCCCGCCCCAGATTACGCGTTAACAGCTGCGGAAAACTTAAAATATCGCGATTTCTTAATCGTCTGCCTCATTGTCGACAACGCAAATATTTTCCCTGACAACTGGATTTACATCCATACGCCAGGAGTAAACGTAGGACGTATCCAAAACTTTCGAAATTGGAGCGAAGCGCTGGTTCCCGACGCCAGCAAGTCGAGCTTGGGAATGGAATACTTCTGCTCCGAGGGTGATGAAATATGGGAGATGGCTGACGAGGACCTGATTAAATTGGCCTCGAAGGAGTTGAACTCCCTTCGCTTGGGATCCGGTCTCAAGGTAGTTGACGGAACCGTTATTCGGCAAAAGAAAGCCTACCCGGTGTATGACGGCACGTATAAGGAAAACGTCGACATACTAAGAAAGTATCTTTCCACAATCTACAACCTCCAAACGATAGGCCGTAATGGCATGCATCGCTATAACAATCAGGACCACTCGATGCTCACTGGTATGCTTGCGGCGCGGAACGTCTGCGGCGCGGACTATGACCTATGGGATGTGAATGTCGAACGCTCTTATTATGAGGAGTTTGTCACCAAGCAGCCCGTCGAAGCAGGTCAAAACGCGACACCGCTAATTAGTCCCGCAATTGTCTGAAACTCGCTTGTTTGCGAACACGTCCACGACGACAGAACTGTAGTCTGACGTCCGGACTATCTTATGGCAAACGATGTGTCGTCGGGCAAACGCCTTCGAAGCACGTTAATCGCTGCATTCGGGGGCGTTTGTTCGTCAATGCCTGGTAAAAGCCTGGTTAGAAGCAATCATCAAGCCGGTATAATCTAGCTTAAGCTAGATCAATATGAGGTAAATCGTGCACGAAATTGGAGCCTTTGAGGCAAAGAACACATTGGGATCTCTGCTCAGCCGTGTCGAACAAGGAGAGGAAATCATAATCACACGCCATGGACGGCCAGTTGCCCGCCTTGTTCCAAATGTCGAAGGCAACGATCGTGCGCAGGCGCGCGCTGCGGCACAGCGACTTGAAGAAAGGGCGGCGCGTAACAAGGTTGATTTCAACTGGAGCGAATTGAAGACGGAGAGAGACAAAGGTCGTCCGTGAGCTTGGTCCTTGATGCTTCGATTGCGTTAGCTTGGGCCTATAATAACGAGAACACATCAGGTACCCGTTTGGTTTTTGAGAAGGTGCTAGCAGAGGGCGCATGGGTCCCTGGACTATGGCGTCTTGAGGTTGCAAACGTTCTCGAAATGGGAGTGCGGCGCGCCAGAACCGACGCGGCCTTTCGGGACGCAACATTAGCCGATCTCTTGTCATTGCCGATATCTATCGACACTGAAACAAATGTGCATGCGTGGACGGAAACCTTAGACCTAGCAGAGCGACATCGTTTGACCCTCTATGACGCAGCCTATCTTGAGCTTGCAATTCGTCGTGCGCTTCCTCTTGCGACACTAGACGCCGAACTGATTTCCGCAGCAAGAACAGAGAAGATCGATGTATTGAACACTTAAAAGCCTAAGTGTTAGCGGCCCCAAACACAGCAGGACAATACTGCGGCGCCGAAAGCGTAGCACTGCTTGTAGATTGTGAATACGATTGGGCTAGTATCGACGAGGATCACTCGAATCCTTCAATCTCGCTCCAGGCCCGGCCATCAGGCCGAGGTCGACCTGCTGCAATTCCATCCACTCCGATCCGCTGAATGGCATCGAGCAAAAACTCGCCATTAAGCAATCCCTGAGATTTAGATGGCAGTTGGTCTATCAGTTGGCGAATAGTGTCGGCTGTCCATTCTAGCGTGACTGTCCTGGTTCACATCCCGAGTCTGTCCAAATATACGAAATATTATACGAAGAGGCTGCGACAGACGTCGGGAGAAAATAGGACGGAGGAAAGATAAACGGATACGGAAGCGGGAGACGGGGATCGAACCCGCGACACCCTGCTTGGGAAGCAGGTGCTCTACCACTGAGCTACTCCCGCAAAAGTAACATAGCCCCTCACGCTCAAAACGTGCTGGACTCGATTATTTTACCATGTCCGGCACGGTGATTTTGAGTCTAGGTCATTTTTTTGGCAGAAAATCGGTAGCGAGGGGCGTTTGGGAGAATCCTGCTAACCTATCGAGGGGCCTTGTCAAGGACGCTTCCTAGCTCCATGACTACCGATTCTACGCTTCGTTAGTCATGCAGTTGCTTATATCGATTGCACGAATGACAAAGGAGAGGATGACCGTATCCTCGTGCTCGATAAAGAGGCCGGTGAGCAATCCACCGCAACAAGAAGCACGAATGTTTTCTTCGTGTCGGCGACGAAAACCGGCGGCTCGGGCCGACCGAAGAGCGGGACCTTGCGTTCGACAAGGGCGAGTCAATTTGCGATGGAACGATTGTGCACGACCTGACGCTGGAAGACCTCAATGACGAAGCTATCGCTGCTTACAAGCACAAGGTCGGTGCTACTGATACCGCTGCACTTCTGAGGAGCCGTGGACTTTACCTCGGCACCGGCAATCGAACAGGCGTTACGCAAGCCGGACGGCTGCTCTTTGGACGCACGACGCCGGTGTGGTCATATGTGCGCTTCCTTCAGTACCGAGGAATGACCGTAGAAACAGGAACACAGTCGAACCTGTCTGAAGACATCCGCATCGAAGGAACTATACCGCAGATCATTGACGCCACAAGGGAACTAGTTGCGGAAAAGCTTGGCTCCGTCATTCGCCAAGTACCGGGTGGTCGTTTCGAACGAATCCCGCTTCTCCCCGAGTTTGCCTGGTTTGAAGCTATCGTCAATGCAGTGACGCACCGTTCTTACAGTTTACAGGGCGACGGCATTCGGGTGACGCTTTTCGAGGATCGCCTGGAAGTCGAAAGCCTTGGTCGGCTACCGGGGCTGGTTCGTGTTCAGAACATACAAAACGCTCGGTATTCCCGTAACCCGCATATCGCCCGTGTATTAGCTGACATGACTGGATATGTTCGGGAATCCACTGGCGGCATCCGGCGCATGTTCGAAGAGATGCGTAGGCATGGATTGCCGGAGCCGGTTTATGGTATCAGCGGGACGGGGGTTAAGGTGGCGGTGTATACGCTGCGCCAGCGTTAGTAGGTCCATCAAGTATTGGCGCTGAGATTAGGGCGCACCTTTCGACCACAATCACATAAGATTAGACGGGCCGACGAATAAGGTTCAATCTCCGAGCCGCACCAACGTCTTCTCGCAACGCCGCCGGATGAGCGAGGCGATGTCATCGGCGACCTGCCTATCCACCGGCATCGTCGCCAGCGTTGATATCACCGCCTCCACTTCTTCCTTCACTCGCCGCTTTACCATCGCCTTGCCAAGATTTGCATCTTGGGCGAATCTGTCGAAGTGTTTTGCTACGACTTTCTCAGAGTCGTACTCGCCGCCGAACTTCATCGCCATCTTCGTTGATAGCTCGGGATAAAAGGCGGTGCTCAGAAGGTCATAGAACGGGGCGAGGCGAATCGTGGCCTTCCCGCTTACAATCGTGCGAAGAAGCGAAAAGTTCTTGCCATGGGCGTCGTTGTTGCCAATTAGGAAGTTGAAGAGAACGCCATCGAGCAAAGTCGTTAGGTCGATGACAGGCAGTGCCGACGTTTCACGGACCAGTTCGAAGGATTGCTGAAGTGAGGGACCACCCTCGTTCTGATATTTCTGTTCGGAGGCAATCCCGAGTGCCTGGCAAAAGTCCTCTTGGTGAAGCCGCTCCAATGTCCCCGCATCCGTGAAGTTCCTGTCGTAACGCTTAACGGCGAGATAATCGATATCCTCAACCTTGCCTGTTTCCACATGGGCGACCGGCAGCCCGATTCGTTGGGCAAGGGTCATGCAGAACGATTCGTTGAAAACGACACTTTGAAACCGCTCGATGGCTGGCTTCAGAATGTGGGTGCTTGGCGCTCCGCCGAGGGGAATCGATATTTCGTCGCCGACGATACGGACTGCAATCTTGTCCTGCGCACCTGCCAGCGAAAGGCGAACATCGTCGGCTCCGGCCATGAGCGGTCGGCGAGGCAGTGAGCGAAGGATATCCGCCAATTCAGAACCACTTAGTATGCGGTAACGGTCTTGGTCCTCAGGCAGATCCTCGCCTGGGGCAACGAATGTCACCGCACCGGCGCATTCGCCGCCGATGCGCTCCAGCATTGCGAAATCGTTCTTAGAGCTTATGCCTAGGTTTCTGGCGATGATATCCCTCTTATCCGATTCCGGCAGGATACCGCCAAAATAGCCACGGCATTCGTTGCGACCGAAGCGCTCGGCACGAAGCGGCAGTGAGTTAGAAAGGGCGATGACGTTCGGTCGGCTCAGCCAACTTTCAGCGTAATCGAACACCATGTCGCCGTGGTCATCCTGGATAAGGTGCCCGACGAGGTTATGGTGGAGGTATACATCGAGGGTTCGAGCCATCACTGCGCCTCCGCTTCACCTTCGACGCTATTCTTTGGCGGCACCAACGTCATATCAATACCGAGGGTTTGCAGCACGGTGAGCGCCTTGCCAATTTCGCACGTCGGCTTCCCTTTTTCGAGGTCGATTATGAATCGCAAGCCCGTTCCGGCAGTCATGGCGAGTTGCTCCTGCGTCACTCGGAGCGACTTGCGGGTAGATCGTATCAGTTTGCCTAGTTGTGCGGGAGTGTATTTCATGGTAATGTTAAATGTTTACCGAACGGGAATATTATACCAGTCAAGAGGCAAAACCAACTAAATATTACCGTCAGGGATTATTTTATGATGAAGGATGTGCGACTTCAAAAAATATTCCCGAACGGGATTATTGACTAGCGCTAGCCCTCCAATCGTGGAATATAAGGTGTGGCTATCAAAATCTTGCACTAAGCCTTCGTTCAGAAGGGTACAATGCAGAATTCGTCCTTTGCATCAGCGAAAATCGCATCGACCAAGCAAATATTCGGTTAGCAAGCTACTTTTTGGGCAAGTATTATGGCAACTACCGAGCGTACGCTTACAATTAAATTAGATGGTGAAGCCGTTAGCGAAGGGCGCATTTCGTTCGCTGCCCTAGCTTCGAAGCTTGGTGCTGCCCAGACCACGCTATACAATCTTGCGCTATCGAAGAGTACGAGTGGCGTGGCTTCACGTGGAACATGGCCAAGCTATATTCGGGCATCGTGCGAACTGTTTCTATCCAAGACGGAAGCCGGAAGCCTTACGCTAACTTCGGAACTTGGCAGCAATCCTGTTCTTCCGGGAATGCCCGATTTAGGGGTTGAGGCCATCCAAGACTTACCGAATGTAGTGTCTGCGATTAATAACAAGAATGACAATGAGCTTATACGTCTCATGCCAGATTCCGTTGGAAGAGCAAGAACCCTCAAGTCTCTTCAGCAGATGTGTCCACGAGACGATGAAGGTTTGTCGGTCTTTATTGGCAACGGTACCGGTGTCTTCAAGGCAGTGCTTACTCCGCTGACTAGGCACCAGATCAGCAATTATTTTGAGTTATCATCTTCTTCATCTGAAGCTGACGTTCAACGAATTGTAGGTGATTTAGTAGAAATCCGTGTAAAGGCTGGTTCACGGCATATTGTCGTCAGACATGCCTTTCGGGAAATACTATGTCTGTATCCTTCGGACATGGAAGAACAGATATCGCAATTGGTTGCTGGTTCAGTCGTAGAGGTCATAGGGAGCGTTCAACTCAATTACGATGGGTCAGTACGGCAGGTTGACGATGTATACGATGTTTCAACAGTTGATCTTTCTCCATTCAATATTGGTTCGTTCATGTGGCAAAAGCGGCGTTTTAAGCTAGTTGCCCCGGTCAGTTGTTTCCCGGCGTATCGAAATGAGCTTTGGGTCTACGAATGTCCAAAATACGGTATTGTCGCCTTTTCTTCAGATCGTCAACAAGCCGTGTATCAACTCCATGAGGAATTTGCCTTTCTCTACGACGGACTGATTGGCGAGTTGGATAAAAACTTGACTGAGGACGCTATTGACCTTAGGGATCTGATTGACGACGATGTTGACGCCGTGGAGGAAATCGCCTAATGGCCACATACGACACGGACAAATTCAGGAAAGCTTTGCAAGCAAAGGGCTTCGAAGAAGATCCCACGCATCATAATATGTACTGGTACTGGCTTGACGGCAAGAAATCATCTGTGCGAACTAGGACTAGTCATGGCGAAAAGCAGTTCGACGACAGTATGCTTTCGATGCGGCAAAAGCAAATTGGCAACCTTTCGAAGGAGCAAATGATAGATTTTATCGAATGTCCCTTCACGGCAGATCAATTACGACAGCATCTGTTGGACAGACAAATTGTAAAGTTGCCTGAACCTGATGCTGCGCCCAGGGAACCTCGAAGACGACGGCGCTGATATTCTTATCGCATCCGCTCGTATGTCCATCGCTCACGTCGGCTATTCCCTACGAGCGGATTGGGGCGAGTCGGGCAACGATGCCCAAGGAGTTGATCTTCGCAATTCCCGCCGGATGCTTACTCTCTATCTCACAGCTTGCCACCAATGCACCTTATGTGGTCATTCGGGTCAACACCGGGCACTCCATTATATCGATTTCTATGCAGGGGAACTTCGAATTCGCTGCAACAAGTGGATTTACCCCGACCTTGACAATTAGTGGACACACATAAACAGCCGCTCAAAATACAACACAGTCTCTAAAGTTTCTGGTGCCGTCCGGCGACATTCTAGAGGCTGGAACACCTGCCGGGACACACCAATTCGGCTATGTACACGGATCACTTACCGTTCCATGGCAAACGACTGCATTGCTTGGTATTGAAAAGCATCGCAACACGGATACCTACAATATATTAATCGGTGAACTACCTGGTAGTCCAGGCAACATTACTGTCTACTATACTTAAACACCAGCGCCGAATACCGTAACCCGGACTTATCGTACAACAGATTACTATCAGACTTCTGGCAGTGATGGCCGGAACGATGACCATACAAATACCTATAGTGTAAGTCCCGATTCAGGTTGGCAGGTAGTTCAACATTCAGAACAAATTTTCAAGGGAAGTCCAAACGAAGGCGATTACAGTATTTCGTTTCAGAGCGACAATGGTAATCAAGTCGTGTATCAAGTCACAACGGTACACCACAGATTTGGCACATCGGGAAAGATTCGGTTCTCAATCGCTTTTACAGAAAGTCAGTAGCAGACGGCTCCCCCAGTTACAATCGCCACGCCGGTCAATCTTAATTGGGGAGATTCGCAATCCGTTCCCTATCCTGACGGGACGTGGAAAGTGCACTTTGATGGCTTTGACGGCTCACATCAGGATTATACTGGTGCGGATTCGAGTAACCCATTTATATCAGTCTTAGACAACTCGGGTCAGCTTGTTATAAAGACGGCAAATCCGTAAACTCTATCTTGGCAGTAGCTTAGACTTGGCTCACGACAACGCCATTATAAGCTGCATGGTACCGATGGTAAACATCAATTGCATGGAACGTATCGACAGATTATGTATTCTGAGAACTTGGGGGCATATGGTGTGCGCAATGTAAGCGTCAAATAGCCGCCGCGTTTCCGGCCGGTAGATAATTCCTTCCGATAGAGCATTCTGTCAATAAGGAGTTATGAAATGTCCTCTCGTGAAGATCTTCGAGCCCCGCCGGATACAATGATTGTACCGAAGGGGGCTATTTATACTAGGATATTACTAAAACTAAGGGGTTTGCTTGGGAAGTAGGTGCTCTACCACTGAGCTACTCCCGCATAGTTCAAACGACGGCTCGTTTGGAACGTGCTTTGTGGATCTCTATTATACACGACTGCGGAGACGTCGTGCAATATGCGATATGCCCCGTCATTTAATTGACTAACTTCCGCGAAACTCATATAATCACTGGGACAAGCATTCTAAAGGAACTGGATTTTGAGCACTTTCAAAGCAGTGATCGTCGGCGCGGGCGCCATGGGACAGGCGTGGGGAAGCAATCTTAAGTCTATTTCCAATCAGGTTGAAATCGGCGGATGGGTAGATATTCGGCCCGATGCGGCGGCGAGCGCTGCTGACAAAATCGGTATTAGCGCCTACACGGGAAGCGACCTGGAGAAAGCGATCGCCGAGGTCAAACCGGATTTCGTGGTTGATGTCACGATTCCTGAATCGCACAAGGAGGTTACCCTTACCTCCCTGAAGGCCGGTGTTCCCGTTCTGGGCGAGAAGCCGATGGCGGCGTCAATGGCCGAGGCGCGCGAAATGGTGGCGGCGTCCGAAAAATCCGACAAGCTGTATATGGTCAGCCAGAGCCGGCGGTACGACAAAAACCTTTCCGCGTACCGCAGCTTGATTGAAAAAGTTGGTCCGCTCGGAATTCTCAATTCCGACTTCTACATCGGCGCTCATTTCGGCGGTTTCCGTGACGAAATGGCAAGTCCTTTGATCCTGGACATGGCCATCCACACGTTCGACGCGGCGCGTTATCTGTGCAACGGCGACCCGGTTGCCGTCTATTGCGAGGAGTTCAATCCGCCCTGGAGCTGGTATTCCGGCGATGTGAGCGCGACAGCAATTTTCGAGATGGTCGGCGGCCTGCGCTATACCTATCGTGGCTCCTGGTGCAGCGAGGGGCAGGCGACAAGCTGGGAAGCAGAGTGGAGAGCAGTCGGCGCCAAAGGAACAGCGACCTGGGACGGTGTCGGCGATCACCCCCCGACGGCTGAACTGGTGTCCGGTGAAGAGGGTTTTATTCGAGCGATCACGCCGTTGACCGCCGAGGTAGTCGAAGAGCCCAGCGGTATCGCTGGTTCAATTCAGGACTTCCTGAACGCGCTCAAGACCGGGGCTACACCCATGGGAGAATGCCACGACAATATCAAGTCGCTTGCCATGGTATTCGCCGCCATAGAATCGTCGGAGACCCGTCAGAGAATACCAGTTGCACTTTGAGAAACGAACACTCTAGCGGCCAACGTTAAAAAACCGATCTGGGCCGATGAGATGCGCGGTGAAAGTCAGACCGCCATGCAATAATTGAAAAGCCGACTCCAATCGATCAAAATTCTTGACAGGCTCTTTGCTGTATGAACGATCGCGAAATAGTACCTGGGACCCATTCAACTGCCGCAATAGTTGGAGGTCCATCACTTAAAACTTATGCTCAACCGCTGCTGGCCTTTGCCGCGTTAGCTTTTGCCTGCTGCTTTGCCATAATCCCGACACATAAGGTCTGCATGGTCGGGCGGGCTCTGGGAGAGCACTGGTACAGTATCTACAACTGCATGCTCGCCGCCACAGCGGCGCTTTTTTTCCTGATTGCCAGGAAATTGAACCGCCCGGACCTCTCGTGGGGCGTGTGGGATATTACGTTGTGCTGCGCGATTCTCAGCCTCGGGTTTAAGCTCGTCCCACTTCGTCGTCCCGACGGCGCCATGCACGGATTTCCGAGCGGACACTCGCTCACTGCCTTCGCCGTATCGTCCCTTCTGCTGCATAAGTTCCCAAAGCTTTCGCCGTACGCATTTGCTATAGCGGTCGCTGTAGGCTGGTCCCGAGTCGAGATCCGCGAGCATTTTGTCTATCAGGTGCTGATCGGCGCGATCTTCGGCATTGTCGTTGGAAATGCCGTTGCTTACGCTTCAAAATACGAAGGCATCCTGCTGCCGCGACTGATGCGCTCCAAGCGATTACCGACGACATCTGAGATTCAAGCTCAGCCAGAACATTCGGTTATCGCCGAGAGCTAGATGGCAGCAGCCTGTAGGAAGTGNNCGCTTCTTCGTCTTTCATGATTTAACTGACAGCCATAAACTTTTGGAACTGTCCGCTGGGCTCGCCCCAGGCAGCCTGCAGATTATCTACTCTTCCAGCCGACGGACCCTGCCTCAAGGCGTCAATGAAAAGATTTAAAATCTCTTCTTCGCCTTCAGCGACTGCCTCAACCTCACCCGTGGGAAGGTTTCGCACGACTCCGACCAATTCGAGGCGATCAGCGATATGAGCGGCATAGTAGCGAAAGCCAACCCCTGTCACCTTGCCCGAGATGATTGCCTGAACGCGTTTAGAACACATCTAAATGACCTCCCTTAAGCGAAATGCGGATAATTAATCTCCCGATTCGACGTAAGCCTTGGTGATCTTGTCGCCTTGAACGAGTTTGTCTGCAACATCCAGGCCCTTAATTACGTATCCGAACACAGCGTAGTTGCCGTCCAGGAAGTGCACTGGATTAACACAGATATAAAATTGACTTCCGGCGGAATTCGGGTCGCCGGTTCGAGCCATCGCGACTGCCCCGGCGTTGTGCTTCAATGGATTGTTGACGCCATTGCCGGTGAACTCTCCCTTGATTGTGTAGCCCGGCCCTCCGGAACCGTCGCCGTTAGGATCCCCGCCCTGGACAATCTTCGACGGATTGCCTGGGTCGAGCTGGGTGATCCGGTGGAACGTGAGACCATCATAGAACTTCTTGTTGACCAGCTTGACGAAGTTTGCAGAAGAAATAGGAGCGTCTTTTGGGAAGAGCTTAATGACGATCGTACCCTTTACGGTATCGAGCACGACAATCGGAGAGGCGCTGCCCGCGGCCTTGGCGGACGGTAAAAAAACGCTGGCTACTGACAGCAAAGTCAGCAGAGCAACGACAAATTTAAATAGCTTCATGAGACAATTGTACCACAGCAATCCCGGCAGCGTCACCCTGCCGCAGCTCTTGGTTTATTCGTCTTCAGACCAGTAAATTGTCTTGCAGGCTGGACACTGCCCGATGCGATAAAACGTGATTTTCCCGTTATCTCGGAAGAAGCAGCGATGCATGTAGATGCGGATGGGCTGGAAAGCCTGCAACTGCGACCATCGAGAGAGGACACGGCTGACTTCGGAACAGGAACACGCCAGGGTCTCGAGGTTAAAGAATGGTGAGCTGCGTTCGATCTCGCGCCATGGGCGATCTTCGGGGCGCTCAAACCCGATCATGCTGCAGTAGGATACGACATAGTAGGGCGGGATGCTGACACTGATAAGGTCGTAATCAGGTTTTTCCTGCGGTACATCGACAGCTTCCGGTTCGCTTGCATTTGGTTCCATCGATCGGCCATCTCCTCTCAGACCCTTTTTCGAGGGATCTTGCAATGCTGCATCTCCTACGCAGGAACTGCAGCATCACCAATATCTAGAGCTCTTATCGAATGAATGACGAAACACTTTCGTTGGTGAGATTTTCGGCTTTAAGGAGCGCCAACAAGAGTGTGCTATTTGAAAAGTTAAAGGTTGTATACCTTACTAATTAACATAAATTTAATCATTTTGCAAATCGTTCGTCGTCACTTTACATATCGCAGCCTCAATTAATCCCGCAAACAGGGGATGCGCCCGGTTCGGTCTGCTGCGAAACTCAGGATGAAACTGTGTTGCAATGAAATAAGGATGTTCGCTCACCTCGATGATTTCAACCAGGCGATAATCCGGTGAAACACCGCTGAACACCATCCCTGCCTTCGCCATCTGCTCACGATAGTCGTTGTTTACCTCGTATCGGTGCCTATGACGCTCATTGACAGTTTCAGCTCTGTACATCGTTGCCGCAAGAGTTTTTTGCGACAGTCGGCATGGATAGGATCCGAGGCGCATCGAGGCCCCCTTGTCCTGGATATCGTGCTGCTCGGGCAGAAGGTGAATTACCTGGTGCGGTGAATCCGGAGCGATCTCCTCGGTGTTTGCGGCAGTCAATCCGCAGACATTGCGAGCGAACTCGATTACAGCCATCTGCATGCCGAAGCAGATACCCAGAAATGGCAGCTTGTTTTCCCTGGCGTATCGGATCGCTTTGATCTTTCCTTCGGTGCCGCGAGAGCCGAAGCCGGGGCCGACCACCAATGCATCGACTTCTTTGAGCTTTTCAGCGATCGCTTCATACTCTAGTGAGTCCCAGTCTTCGGAGTCGTACCAGATCTGCTCGATCCCGGCATCGTTTGCAATACCGGCATGTTTCAAGCTTTCCGCAATGGAGATATAGGCATCGCCGTTAGCGACATACTTGCCGACAATCGCCACTTTCAACCCGGTATGAACCGGCTTCTTGACACGGCGAACGATATCGCGCCACTCACTCATGTTCGGCGCCGTTTCACGAAGTCCCAGTCGCTTGACCACAAGTTCAGCTAAGCCTTCGTCCTCAAAGTGAATTGGAACTTCGTAGATTGTCTCGGTGTCCCTGGCTTCGATTACCGCCTCTTTATCGACATCGCAGAACAGTGAGATTTTTTCTTTCATCTCCGCATCGAGGGCGAGTTTGGTACGGCAGACGAGAACGTCCGGCTGAATTCCGATCTCTCGCAACTTGATAACGCTGTGCTGTGTCGGCTTCGTCTTCACCTCGCCCCACGGCCCGACATAGGGAATAAGCGTGACGTGAATATACAGCAGGTTTTGCGGGCCGACGTCTTTGCGCAGCTGCCGGATCGCCTCAAGAAAAGGCAGACCTTCGATATCG
>PLAD01000055.1 GCA_003134215.1 Armatimonadota bacterium | reverse complement strand
AACTTCTGGCTATCGTACCTGAGCCTACGGTAGACTCGGCCGCCGAACGCGTTCTCGATCTAACCGGCGGTCACCTCGGCCTGACAGTCGGCCTGTTGGACCACCTGCGAGGCCACAACTCCGTTGTCACAGAAGACTTCTGGTTGGAGCCTTGCCGCGCGTTGCTGGAAGGCAGCAGCATCCTACAAAGCATACGCCGTCAGCTCGGGGAAGACCAGGAAGGTCTCACAACAGTCGCTCTCCGTTACGCCACCGCGCGGCCCCTGCTCGATTTCGGGCGCCCCGATATTCAGTACTTGCGCCGGCTGGGCGTGATACAAACCTCCTCCGCTACGCGCGCCATACTGTGTCCCGGCCTCATAACAGAACTCGTCCGTGACCTTAACGAATCAATCTTGGAGCAGCAGCCCGTCGGCACCCTTGTCTCCGAACTTGGTCCTCGTCGCTACGACGGCCGCTCCGAGGATCTTCTGGCAGAAGAGTCCGACCTGATCGCCCTGCACATTTCTGATTTGCACCTCGGCGAAAATTATCCCTTCCGCCTTCCGCACTTGGGACCATCCGCCAATAGGAAGTCTCTTCCCGAAATGGTCGCGACGGATCTGGGCAGCTTGAAACTCCTCAAGCGAGTGGATTTCATCGTAGCCAGCGGAGACTTTACTCAAATCGCTCGCATGGATGAGTTCAACCGTGCACGCGAAATCCTCCTAGAGCTGGCCGATAGCATCGGCGTTGCACGCGACCGCATCGTTGTCACAGCCGGCAATCACGATGTCGACTGGAAGCCCTCCGATCTAAGTCGGAAAGAAGCGGTCAGCGGTGTGAGTCGTGAGCACTACGAAACCTTTCGCCGTTTGCTTGGTTTGGAAGGTTCACGCATATCTGATCTGCATGCTTTTCCATCACGATCCGGGAAAACGCTCTTGCGCGTGATCACACTAGATTCAGATTTCGTAGAGGGTCCGGGTGCCGCAGGTATCGGTTTCGTTGGCGAAGAGACTTTCCGCCAAGCGGATAGGCTCCTTAGGGAGCAAGAGAACTCTGCTTATGAATTCGTGCGCACTTGGATCGTTGTGCATCACCACGTCTTCCCCGCCTCTTCATTGAGCTTGAAAGAGATTCAAGCTGCGAAACTCACGATGTTGGCGAACTCCTCAGATCTACTGGCGTTTGCCAACCGCAACAAAGCCGAAATGATCCTACACGGCCACGAGCATCAACCTTCGGTAACAATTGCTCGCCGCTGGCCCAGTCCTCTAAGCCGAGACTTTGCACCGATCATTGCAGTCGGAGCAGGCAGCGTGAGTGCGAGCCGCAACGAATTGGGACCGTTCTCGAAGAACCAATACTTCCTCCTCTACCGAAAACCGGACCATATCATAATTCGTTCGCGAGCAATGGGTGACACGGGCCTAGCCTTTGGACCTCATGACGATTTCTTAGTGCCATTCTAGATTCAAGCCGGCTCGGGGCGAATTGTCCGCCACTCGGACGGAGCTGATCGTTTACGAGAATTATTCCCAGGAATTCGGCATCGAAACCGTAATCCCATCCACGAACATCTCTTTCTCATTGGCGCATCGCAGTCCGTTTATAAAAGCGTATCCGTAAGCCTTGGTACTAGGTGTGGCAGTCCAAACCCATAGAACAATCTAATCTGCATAGGCAGCTATAAAAAGCGATTTGGCGGTTTGCCGGGCTGAGTGGACGGTTTCGAAAACCGGAATATTTAGGCTTGTAAATGAGATGCGTCAATGCGTTTTCTGCCAGACCACACTCACGAATGCTAACCGATCCAAGGAACATGTAATTCCGCAATGGCTTCAGAGAGCACGCAACCTCAGCACCGAGATGCTCTCGACCGGATTCGCCGATTCCAATGCGGTCAACACCAAACGACGCATGGGGCTCGATAATTTCCTGGCTGGCAAAGTATGCAGCAATTGCAATAACGGTTGGATGAGTCAGCTAGAAGTCGACAACATGACGCTGTTACTTGACATCATCGACAATAAAATGACCCTTGGGGCACTGAGTGATGACCAGCGTTTGTCGTTGGCAAAGTGGGCTCTCAAAACATGCATCGCCTGTGATTCGTGTATCGGAGAACCGCCCCAAATCGACAGAGGACTCATTCGCCAATTTGATAAAGGGAGGAGCGGTAATCTCGGACGTTGCGGCGTGTTTGCGGGAAGACTGAGCATCGCTAGTCGATTCGGGTACATTCGAAAAGCCCACTACAACCAGATGATCCTGGATGCCAACAAGCAGGATGTCGGCAGCACGATTGGACTTTATATCGATGGGCTGGTTTTGATAACGTCGTTTGTCGACCGCGATCTCAGCTATGTTTTCGAAATCGTCGAAGGATCGCATGAGGCTCTGTGGCCGAATCGCGGGCATGAGCTGAAGAGTGTGAATCTTCAATTCGTCGGGCGAGGTCAAGATCTTATTACGTTGATTGATGCAATCGATGTGCGTTACAGGGTCCAGGTTAAGGACTAAAGCGAACGAGGCAAGGCT
>PLAD01000199.1 GCA_003134215.1 Armatimonadota bacterium | reverse complement strand
CCGAAAACTGGCCGTAGCCTTCTGGCCTGGTCCGCTGACAATAGTAATGGAAGCCTCGCCGGCGATTGCAGAAAACGTCACTGCCGGAGGATCGACAGTCGGAGTCCGTATGCCTAACCATGATGTTGCGCTGCGGCTGATCAAAATGACCAACCTGCCGCTTGCAGCCCCAAGCGCAAATAAGTCGGAAGGCATTTCGCCCACGACTCCAACAGACGTGCTGCGATCGCTGGGCAAGGATTCTCCGCCAATCGTCGACGGCGGCGCCTGCGCTGTCGGTATCGAATCGACAGTAATCGATGTAACAACCGATCCGCCGCGCATTCTGCGGCCGGGCGTAATCACCCGAAGTCAGATCGAAGCGGCGCTCGGAGTTCAAACGGCGGTAGGCGGCGGCGAGTTCAGTATCGAGCGTTCGCCGGGCCAGATGAGCCGTCACTACTCCCCAACGACCGATGCCGTCATTGCGGAGCTGCTGACTGAAACAGAGAGTCTCCCAGCGAATTCCGCGCTGATCTACTTTTCAGACGGAGATATCAACTTGGGCATATTTTCGAGATCAGTCAAACTGCCGGCACACCCGGAAGGATACGCTGCGGGACTCTATGCAGCGCTCCACGAACTCGACCAGGGCAAATACAGCACAATCGTTATCGAATCGCCTCCGGACACCGAGGAATGGCACGCTATCCGCGACCGACTGCGCCGTGCGACAGGCGCTTCTGCTTAATCGATTTTGGAACTAAAGGAACTGCACTTTAAAGGCATCTTGTTCGATGTCGACGATACTCTATTCAATCGGCGTATCATCTTTTCCGAGTGGCTGGATCGATACATTACGGACATTCTAAAGATCACCGATGACGCTCTTACATCGGAGATTGTCGACAAGATCACTTGTGTCGACGGCGCAGGTTACGGATCGAAGAAGGAGCTGATTGAGACAACCCTCCTCCTGTACCCTCCCCCACAATCGAGCGGCTACAACGCCGAACTAGCGTACAAAGAGTTTTTCGAGTCGTCTGAGCTGGACACTGAGGCTCAGGACATCCTGATACAAGTTGAAGCATTTGCCATTCCGTATGGAATCGTCACCAATGGCACTTCACGTCAAGTCGAAAAAACCAATAAGCTGGGACTAACAGACCGGGTCGGTTGTTTATTCGTCTCGCATACATTCGGCAGCGCCAAGCCGGACCCCGAAATATTTCTTGCCGCAGCAAAGTGCCTCGGATTGCCGCCCCATGAGATTTTGTTTGTCGGCGACCACCCAATCAACGATATCTACGGCGCCAAAAACGTTGGAATGATGACTGCATGGGTAACGAACGGCCAGACCTGGCCCAGCAAATTAAACCACCTCAAGCCCGACCATATCCTCGAACAACTTTCGGACCTATCGGCGCTGACGACGTCACGCTAAAGGCTCGCTTGTTCCAACACCGTTAATGAGCCGCCGTATGTTTCTCGGATTTGAATTTTGCAGTTCCAACGGAAGTACTTCGCTCGGTGCATTTTGCCAGCATACTGGACGGGCAAAGCGAAAGATTGCCGCCGTGCCGACCGATGTGTACCTCGAATCCGAAGCCGCAGGATATGGACCGCCGTGCTGCATCGACGGATTCACTTCGACATTTGTCGGATAGCCGTTATAAACGACCCGTCCGACACGTGCCGTCATGGCATCAACGACGTTCGAAAAGTTTAAGAGATCTCTCGGTTCCGCGTGTATGGAACCAGTCAACTGCCCGGAAAGGCTTTCCGCCACCTCTTCAAGCTCATTCGCATTTTTGCAGGTGACGATCAACGTCACCGGCCCGAACACCTCTTCGGCCAGCTGCGGCGTTTTAAGAAACGTTTGTGCATCTACCGAGAACAGGGCTCCAATGCCCGCTGTTGCGGCGTCCTGAGGGACTACCAATGCCGCGGCGCCATGTGAGTTCATTTGCTGCAGCCCTAGTACGTACGATTCGAAAATGCGCTGAGTGAGCATCGGATATGTCGGCGCTGACGAAATACCGGCGGCAAGAAGACGAGTGAAGTTAGTAAGGTCGGGACCGGCAATGGCGACGACAATACCTGGATTGACACAAAACTGGCCAGTGCCAAGAGTCACCGACTGCGCCAGTCCGGCGGCGATTTTCTCGACGTTTCTCTTAAGTGCGTCCGGCAGAAGAAAGACCGGGTTAACACTTCCCATTTCCGCATGGACAGGTATCGGAACCAGTCTCGCGGCGGCAGCATCGCAAAGCGCCCGGCCGCCCGCGAGCGAGCCGGTAAATCCAGCGGCAGAAAGTTTTGGGTGTTTAATGAGCGTTTGCCCAATCGCGGCCCCGCCGTGCAGCATCGAGAAGATACCGTCGGGCATTTTCGTCGAACGGGCTGCTTCTACCACTGCCTCCGCGGTCAGTTCAGATGTCCCCGGATGCGCTGGGTGGGCCTTGACTATCACCGAACATCCGGCGGCGAGAGCTGACGATGTGTCTCCTCCCGCCACCGAATATGCGAAGGGAAAGTTGCTTGCACCGAAGACCGCGACCGGCCCAATTGGAGTCAGCATCCGGCGCAAGTCGGGTTTAGGCAGCGGCTGCCGGTTCGAATCGGCGGTATCAATTCTTGCGTCGACCCACGAACCTTCCATCACCAGATCGGCGAACATTCTCAGCTGATTCACGGTCCTAAGCCGCTCAGCGGTAAGACGCTGAATCGGGAGGGCCGTTTCGCGATGTGCGAGTTCCACAATCCTATCCCCGGCAGATAAAAGGTTTTCTGCAATCGCATTAAGAAATTCCGCGCGCCGCTGCGCGGTGATCTTGTGTTTGAGCGCCGCCGGAGGCTCACCGCCGCCATGGGCCCGCAGGCTCTTCCAATAGAACGTATGGTTCCAAATCTGCGCCGCATTATTAAAAATGCCGGCCTTGTCGGCTTTCCCAGCGGTGGCGATCACAATTTTCTCTAGCGGGGCATCGGCGAACTCCGACCCGGCGATCAGCTTGTTGAGATTGTCGACGTAAGTCTTGTGGTGCTTGCCGTAGTGAAAACTGATCGTGTTGGCGGAAATGACCGGATCGAGCGCATTCTCGGGCCAGGGAAGCGCGGGCAGCGTGATCGATGCCGATGAAGCGGGTACAGTTGCCATGGAAACTCCTCTTGGATGACGGGCAGAAGACGCCGAACGGGGGCGCCACCGCGTCGAATAATACAGGTTAGTGGTGCGCGTATCCTCGCGACTATAGCAAACCAGCGCGTCTGGGGCTCAGCGGGGGGAAGCCCTACCCTGCGTCGGCGAGCCGAGACGCCGCAGAACGTCAGGCTGCCTGGTTGCGGCCCGATTGCTTCGCGAGTTTCAGGTGCCGCTGCGACTTTTCGATCAGCCAATAGGGATCGTCCTGCGCAGCGGGAACCGCGGCGCTCACGCCGACGCTGACACTGATGTAGCGCAGCACGCCCGAACGAGGATGGTGAATGCGCAATTCCCGCACTCGTTCGGCCATCATCTGCCCGAGGAGCATCGCCTGCTCCGTGGAAATCCCAGGTGCAAACGCCATGAAGCTGCCGCCATCGAGGCGCGCCGTGACATCGCTCGTGCGGCGCAGACAACCGTTGATGCAGTGCGCGACCCGCCGAATCGCGGAGTCGCCGGCGGCGCGGCCGAAGGTGGCGTTATACATTTCGAGCGCGTCGATATCGATCGCGAAGATCGCGATGGACAGGTGCTCACGCTGCGCAATCGCCCAATCGCGCCTCAGCAGTTCCTCGAGATACGAGTAGGAGAGCAGTCCGGTCAACCGATCCTCGCGCGTCACCGGCGCCTGTGCGGCACGCGGTTCGGGGCGCGCTCGCTCAGCCGCTTCGCGATGGTATCCGGCGTAGTGCGTGATCTGGCCGTTCGCGTCGCGCACGGGCACGATCGAGAACTCATTCAAAAAGGTCGAACCGTCCTTGCGGTAGTTG
>PLAD01000365.1 GCA_003134215.1 Armatimonadota bacterium | reverse complement strand
ATATGGATGAGAATCCGGAGGTTGGGATGGTCGGCGCTCAACTGATACTGCCGGACGGTTCCATCCAGGCCTCTTGCGCACGCGACCCGACCCTTGCGGCAGTCTTCTGGGAGCAAACGTACCTCGATAAGCTGTTCCCGAAGAACAAGGTCACCGGAAACTACTTGATGACCGATTGGGACTACAGTACCAAGCGAGAAGTAGAGCAAGTTTGCGGCGCCTGCTTTTTCGTCCGCGCCGAAGCGTTCAAGCAGATCAGCGGTTTCGATCCGGCGTACTTTATGTATTTCGAAGACACCGACTTTTGTGTGAGGCTTCGCAAAAGCGGCCGGCCGATCGTCTTCTATCCAGAAGCGAGAATACTGCACCATCTCGGGGCGAGCAGCGGCAAAAGCCGGCGGGTTCGCGCTCTGATGATCGCTTCATACAACCAAAGCCGCTACTATTATTATCGAAGGAACTACGGACCGTTTCAAGCAGCCATTTTGAAATCGATCGTTTTACTGGGAGCGGGTCTCAGGCTTGCCGCATGGTCGGCGCTGGCGCTAGTCAAACCGTCAGCCCGGGAACAGACTCGCCTTTTCGTCGACGTTTTCCGACGGACGCTCTTTATGACCAGCAAGACCGCTCATCCTGCAGGCATAGAATGATGAGCGACGAGCTGGGTTAAGCGGAGTTTTGTCTTACTGAAGGCGGCAGGAGGTCGACGGTCAGCTTTGTCGCTTCCGGGTCGGCCATGACGACGCAGCGCTCCATGACATTCTCGAGTTCGCGGACATTTCCCGGCCAGGGATAGCGCTTGAGGATCGCCAATGCATCTTTGTCGAGCTTCAGCACCTGGCGGCCGTTCTCTTTGGCGAACCGCTTGAGAAAGCCGATGGCCAGCACTTCCACGTCTTCCGGCCGCTGATGCAGCGACGGCAGATTGATCTGGATCACGTGCAGGCGGTAGTAAAGGTCCGAACGAAATTTTCCGTCGGCAACCAATTTTTCGAGATCGGCGTTGGTCGCCGCAATTACGCGGACATCGACCTTGGTGTTTTTGACTCCGCCGAGCCGTTCGAAGTTACGCTCCTGAAGGACGCGCAGCAACTTGATTTGAACAGCGGCGGGAATGTCACCAATTTCATCGAGGAAAAGGGTCCCCTTGTCCGCTAGTTCGAAGCGACCGGGCTTCGCGGCGGCTGCGCCGGTGAAGGCATTTTTTTCGTGGCCGAAGAGTTCCGACTCTAGCAGCGTCTCGGGCAGTGCAGCGCAAGAGATGGCGATGAAGGGCCCGGCGGCTCGATCGGAATTCTGGTGCAAGGCGCGTGCGACAAGCTCTTTGCCGGTTCCGCTCTCGCCGCGGATGAGGACTGTGGCTCTCGAAGCTGCGGCTCGGCGGATGGTTTCGTACACTTCCAGCATGGCCGAGCTCTCGCCGGGAATCATACCGCCCATCTTTTGCAGCTTAATTCCGCTGAGCTGCGCCGCACCAGCATCCCCCGGGCTGACGGCGGCTTCCTGTCTGGAAATCGGCGATACAGATGACTTGGCTTCCCGTTCCTGCTGCTTCTGAACGGCTCGCGCGACGACCGCGCGGATTTCGCCGACATCGAATGGCTTGGTAATATAGTCCGCGGCGCCGAGTCGAATGGCATCGACCGCGGTCTTGATCGTCCCATACGCAGTGATCATGACGGCGACGACTTCAGGGCGTTTGTCGCGGATTCGCTTTAGGAGGTCAACACCGTTCATGTCAGGCATGATCAAGTCGGTGACAAGGACCGAGATTGGCTGAACAGCCGCTATTTCCAGCGCCTTGCGGCCGTTTTCGGCGAGATGGACGGTGTAACCGTCCTTCGCGAATACGGCCTGCAGCACTCGTCGAATGCCCGGCTCGTCGTCGGCGACAAGCAGGTGCTTCTCCTCTGCCGGCTCTGTTCCATCTGAGTTTATACTATTAATTTGTTCTGCAGTCATAGATCCGTTTTACTTTGCAGCGCGGCGCTGTATTGAATTTTAGATTGGCTCGGGCTGTTTGACAGTAGCTAGATTGTGCGGCATCCGTGTCGAGGCTTGTTGTCTTTGAACGCTAATATCGGTTCCTTCCGGAGTCTGCAATACCCTCATCTGGTTTGGTTGACTTAATATCGGGAGGACGATGGTAAAGGTCGCGCCTTCGCCCGGGCGGCTGTGGACCTGTATTTTGCCTGCATGCGCATCGATCGTCTTTTGGACGATTGCGAGCCCAAGGCCAGTTCCTTTGGTCTTAGTCGTGAAGAAAGGTGTGAATATTTTCTCAAGCTGCGATTCGTTCATGCCTAACCCGGTGTCGGTGATGGTAATCTCCACATGGTCCTGTTTGATCGTATCAGTGTATTTGGTCTTAATGGTAAGCAGTCCGCCGTCAGGCATGGCCTGGACGCCGTTGAGGAATATATTAGTAAAAACGCGTTCCAACTGGTTCGGGTCGGCTTCGACGGGCGGCACAGTTTGGTCGTAGTCTTCGTGTATTGCAACATCGCATCGCTCGAATTCAGGTCGGAGAAACTGGATTCGCTTTCCGATCAGAGCATTAATCGAGAAGGTCTGTATGTTGGGCGGAGAGAATCTCGAGAATTCGAGAAACTCGGAAGCGACGCCGCTGAGGACATCCACCTCATTGACGATAATGTCTAAAAATTCTCGGTGTGCGTTGAGGTCGATGATCTCATTGTTTTCGGATAGGTCACGGAGGACCACCTGTGCAGCGCCCTTGATTGACGTCAGCGGGTTGCGCAGCTCATGAGCGATACCCGCCGCAAGTTCACCGATCTCGGCCAGCCGACCGATTCTTATCAGTTCCTGCTCCATTTCGTGCTCTTTGGTAATGTCCTCGAACACCAGAACAACTCCGAGGTACTCGTGACGCTCGTTGAGGAGGCGGGATGCGCTGCCGGTGACAATGACGTGATCGTCACTGTGGTTGGTTCGGTAATAGTGAAGGCGCGGCCGCTGAACCGTATTGCCGGTCTCAACAGCAAGCGCAACCATCTTCTTCGTATCTTCCTGATCGACGGGATCGGCCTGAAGCCTCGCTACAAGCGAGTCGAACGAATTGCCGAGGACAGTGGCCGCGGAGACGCGGAGTATTCTTTCCGCTGCCGAGTTGATCGTGACAACATTCGCTTTCGTGTCCAGGGTTACGACGCCGGCGGCGATGGACCCCAGAATATTCTCTGTATATGTGGTTAATTCGCGGAGCGATTCCAGTTCGCGGAAGAGCGCGGCGGCCTGTGCGGCGATGAGCGAGATCATTTTGACATTCTCTTCCGTGTAGAGATTGACTGCGGAGCTGGTCACCTCAAGCACGGCCAAGGCTTCATCGCCAAGGAAAACGGGAATAGCCATGAGCGATCGTGCGCGGTTGCCCATGAGCGTTCGTGCGAAGCGGGCGTCGGTTGCGATATCGGACGAGAGAAGGGCTTTACGCTCGTGAAGGACCCAAGCAGCGATGGCGTTTGTCTCGAGCGTCTTTGTCTTCTGAGTCGATGCCTTGTCTCCGCGGAAAGCTTCGAGCCGCAGGAGGCCGGAGACGGCATCGACAACGTGAAACGATGCCTCGTCACACCAGACGACGCTTGCGACAATCTCGAGAATTGATTCGAGAGCGGCGGCGAACGAGCGGGCCTTTCGCACCTTCTTTGAGAGTTCGTAAAGGGCGGAAAGCTCCAGAACTCTCTGCTCAACGGAATGTTCGTAGAGGGCGGCGCTGCGCAGGACCGCGGCTGCTTGAGATGAGACGATGCTGACGAGCTTTTGCTCTTCCGCACGGAACGGCGTCGTGCCTGATCGGACCAGGATGAGGAAGCCGACATTGACTTCCTCTGTGACCAACGGCACGAGAAGCATCGCGCCGTAACAATCGGAAAGATCGGAAAGCAAAGGGGACCATCGCGCGCCGAATATCTGCGACTGTTCTTCGTTATCCTTTATATTCATGACGATGGGTTCACGCAGAAGGCGTGCTTCGCGCTGGACATCACGGCTGTCTTGCAGCAGTCTGACAGCGTCTCGAATATGGGACTGAAGACCAAGATCGTGGCGCATCCGCAGCGAATCGAGCCTTTCGTTGAAGAGAAGCAGCAGCGCGCCGTCGCTTTCGGTGATCTCAACCGAAACTCGGTTCACCGCAGCGCAGGCGCGGCTGAGACCGTAAGTTGTGGTCAAGGTTCGACTGGATGTATAGAGAGCGTTCAGTTCGTGGACCTGGCGTTCCATCTGTGCGTATAGGCGAGCGTTCCTGATGGCGAGAGACGCCTGACTGGCAAAGATCGAAAATAGTTTTTCGTCTTCCAATGAGAACGGAGGAGACGGTGCACGACGGCGTATGCAGAGGACGCCATGGACCTTGTTGTCCTCATCCTTCATCGGCATGGAGATAGACGACGAAATTCCCGGCTGGCCTACGATGCGGCGGCCTTTCAGGCGTGGGTCGAGCCGCGCATCCGAATTGATCAGCAGCGCCTCACCGGTTTGAGCCACGCGGCCGGCGACGCCTTCACCCACGAAAATTCGTGCGCTGTCGACGACATCGTCCGGCAGACCGCAAGAAGCCGTAATGGTGAGCTGATCCGAATCGGATTCCTTGATCAGAAGTGAACAGGCCTGTGCATCCATCACTGATGCCGCCTTCTGTGTGATCAGAGCGAAGAGCGCCTCGGCGTTGGTGTGGTCGATCGCTTTGCCGATTTCATAGATTGTCGAGACTTCGCGCAATCTCTTCTCGGTTTGTCGCTTCGCATAGTCGAGCGCTTCACGGCCGACAAGCTGCCGCAGCAGAAGGCTGAAAAAAGGCTGGAGGCGGCGTGTGAGGACAGTCAGGGGCTTGGAAGCCGCGGGTTCGCCGGAAGGAGCTGAAACACGCTCTGCCAGGGGATCGGTGACTACGATCCAGACGCCGAGAAGCTGTCCTGGAGCGGCGCCCGGCGGCGCCTGGTCGCTCTCAATGGTGATATCGTCACGGCGGGTAATGACGGTCGCCCAGATGGCGACGCCCTCCGGGCCGGTGGTTCGAATTCGAAAGGGTTTGTCGCTGCTGGAAAGCTGTCGGCGCCCGCCGGCTTTATCTTTATCGCCGATACTGTAGAGAAATGACTTGGCCGCATGGTCGGCGCTGGACGTCATCGCCATGGTGAGCCGGTCGCCGCTAAGGTTGCCCTTCAATTTGTGGGATCCAGATCTGTTAACGGCCACGTCTCCGAGCGGCACAAGGAGCCCTGTTTCCTGGACGGTTCTGTAAAGGCCTACTGCGTGGGCGCTCGCCACGGTACGTGTAAGAGAAAGAAGCCTAGTGGCAGCTTGGACTGAACCAGCACCTTCGTCGGTGACGGAAGTCAGAACCTGAACAGCCAACTGTTCCAGTGAGGGTGCTGCAGTATGGTTAAGCGATGCGGATACNNATACCTCGGCCGTCACACTCGATGAACGTACGAAAGGCCTAACTGCTCGGCGTAGATGATGTTGAGAAGCGGTTTTCTTCATTCGTCTAACGGGGCGTCAATGCTGTTAACAACAATTATTGCGCTTTACCGACTTGTATTATCGTATACTTTGACTTTCATGTCAAGGAACTAATGCTGTCGAATGTCCGTACAATACAGAGAGACCCGTGATGATCGGCTGCTGCCGGCCGAGGTCACAGTTTGGATTTTTCCACATATTTGCCGCTCTTACCCCATGCTTTTGTGGCTTTTCCCGATTTGACACCGAGTTTTCGGTATGATATACTGACGCTTACGTTCAAGCAGATGTACGTGAGTTGAGCCTTCATCGTAGTTGATCACGTGGCTCTGACGACTACTCCGCGCAGGAGCGAGAGAGTTACCTGAAGAAGGGATTTAAGTTTTTATGATCCGAGTTCTGCTCTATGAGGCCTTGGCGTTCGTAGTCTATTTCATGTGCCTCAGTTTCTTCGAGTGGTGGTTCCACAAGTTTATGTTCCACTCTCCCAAGCTCAATAAGCGTACGTTTCGACAGCACACGCTGATCCATCATCAGGAGTTCAAGCACAAGCCTGAAGAGTACGAATGGCGAGCACCGCGAGAAAAGAAGAATATTGCAATGGATTGGTGGGCGCTTCCCCTGTTCGTTGCTACCCTTTCACCAGCTTTCCTTCTCATGCAGTTCGTCACCAAGCTTCCGACCTTTTGGGGCGGTCTTGCAGCGATCGTCGTCTACTACGGAATCTATGAGTTTCTGCACTACTTAATGCATGTGCCCGGCAAGTTCGGAGTCGAAAAGACACCGTTCTTTCAGTTTGTCAAAGAACACCATCGTGTTCATCACAAATACATGCTGCGTAATTTGAATGTATTCTTCCCGCTTGCCGACCTGGTCATGGGGACGTATCGCACCGCGACAACTCCGGCCAGATTAGACCTCCAGGCACAGGCCAAGCGCGAAAAAACTCAGGCGGCCGCCGCAATACTCGCCCAAGCCGCCGCCGAAGAGCTGCAACAATCGAAGAATGAAACGCCAGTAACCCCCACCGCCGCTCCAGCCCGAAGCGCCAAGGCAGGTTAGGTTCACCACCCGTTATTCTGCCGCCTTTCGTCTTTGGACGAAGGGCGGCTTTTTTGGTGGCAGCCGCATGAGGATACGAAGCTTTTAAACCAGCTACTTTCTTGAAACAGACGAATTTCCAAGTATGTAGTAGCGCCAGGGTTTTTCGGCGGCTTTTGTGAGTCCGATTCTGGTCGTTTCTACAATCCTGTCTTTCTGGATGTCATCGCCTTCGGCGATCCAGATGCCGGACTGGGGGTCTGTTAAATCTGCACCGTTGTCGCTCGTCCGCGCTATGTTAAAAGCCCGTGTAAGCCGGCCAGGACCGGCCGCGAGACGGCGCTGAGGCGCATTTGGAGATCGACGGTTCCGGCGCATGATTTCTATGCCGTCAATCGGCATGACCGCGCGAATTAGCACTGCTTCGGCATTTCCTTGCGGCCTGGTGACGACATTTAACATATCGTGAACGCCGTAAGAGAAGTAGACGTAGGCAAAGCCGGGCGGGCCGAACATTAGCCGGTTGCGTTCGGTCATACCACGATAGGCATGGGAGGCGGGGTCGCCTTGCAGGTAGGCTTCCGTCTCGACAATCATGCCGGAAAGCAGTCCTTCTTCGGAAGTTCGATAGAGCGTTTTTCCAAGCAGCAATTTCGCCGTCTGCCTTGTGTCCATTTCGTAAAATGTCCGTGGCAGCGTGTTTCGCAAGTTGACCGTGTCCATTGTGCTGTGATACCATGTAGGAATGATAAACCGAAGCACCGCAGTCTGTTTTGGCGAAGTCCTGTGGGATTC
>PLAD01000207.1 GCA_003134215.1 Armatimonadota bacterium | reverse complement strand
GTTTCGCCAGCCGCAATTCCGCGTCCTTCACCGCCTGGCGCAGCGGCGCGGTCTTGCTCCGCGCCGCCGCCTTTTCCTGCTTGTTCGTCTTGCGGGAATTGTCGCGCGAGCCGCCGCCACTGCTCGCACTCCCCTCGGTCACGCTGGCGGCGTAGGATTCCAAATCCCCCTCCAGCGCCGTCACCTTGCCGCCGGCCACCAGCAGCAGCCGGTCCGCGACCAGGTCCACCAGATACGGATCGTGCGAGATCAGCAGCACGGCGCCTTCAAATTCGGCGAGCGCCTTGACCAGCGCATCGCGGGCATCAATGTCCAGATGGTTCGTCGGCTCATCGAGAAGCAGTAGTTCGGGATCGCGTATCATTTCACGGGCGATGGCAAGGCGCTTGCGCCAGCCGCCGGAAAGATTTGAAGTGAGCTGCAGTGGGTCTGGAAAACCGACCTGCGCCAGCATGATTTCAACAGTGACATAGCGTTCCATCTCGTCGATGTGCGGGGCGAGCGCGCTGGACAGGACTTCCGTGACGGTCATGTTGCCTGGAAGATCGTCCTGCTGGTCAACCACGGCCATACGAAGGCCCCGCTTCGCCGAGACAGTACCGGCGTCGGGCTTTTCAGTTCCGGCAAGTATTTTGAGAAGAGTCGATTTCCCTGAGCCGTTCGGGCCGATCAATCCAAGACGTTCGTCGTCTTCGATTCCGAGATTGATGCCTTCGAACAACGGGCGGGCACCGAAAGACTTGCTAAGGGATTGACAGCTAATGAGGACGGACATTTATTATTACCACGGAGCAATTTTACCTTGCGACGTTCACTCGACGGAATTTGGCTGCGCGACTGCCATACTAGTAACATCATGACGTCTAAGAAGAAAGAGAAAGACGACCACCGTCCAGTTCGCCTGGTCAATAGATCCGCACGTTTCGAATACGAAATCAGCGACACGTATGAGGCCGGCATTGTCTTGACCGGGACCGAGATCAAATCGGTTCGGCTTGGACAGGCCAACCTGCAGGACTCGTTTTGCCGGGTCAACGGAAAAGAGATCTGGGTCTACAACCTGCATATCTCGCCGTACGAACAAGGCAACCGTTACAATGTCGAGCCACGGAGAGCGCGCAAATTGCTGCTGCACCGGTGGCAAATCGAAAAGCTGGTGGTTGGAGCACAGGATAAGGGATTGACGATCATCCCGACAGTTCTGTATTTCAAGCAAGGTTTTGCTAAAGTTGAGATCGGTGTTGCAAAGGGCAAAAAGCTGTACGATAAGCGTGACTCCATCGCCGATCGAGACCGCGATAGAGAGGCGCAGCGTGAACTGGCGTCCCGAGATCGTTAACGGTTCGGGATTGCGCAGATGACATATCGTCTGTTTATTGTCGATGCGTTTGCGAGCAAGCGCTTTAGCGGCAACCCGGCGGCCGTATGCATCCTTCCCGAAGAAAAGGACGCGGCTTGGATGCTGGCGGTCGCCGCAGAACTCAACCTTTCGGAAACAGCCTTCGTCGTAAGTCAGGACGACAGTTTCCAACTACGGTGGTTTACTCCTTCAGTCGAAGTTGCGCTGTGCGGACATGCCACCCTTGCAGCAGCACATGTGCTGTGGGAAAGCGAGATACTGAAGGCGAGTTCCGCAGCGACATTTGATACTTTAAGCGGGCGACTAACGGCAACTAAGACAGGTTCGTGGATTGTGCTGGACTTCCCCGGTCTGGATGTCGCCGAAACGACTGCGCCGAAAGAGATATTGGACGCAATCAATGTGCATCCAAAGTTCATAGGAAAGTCCAGGTTTGACTACTTCATCGAAGTAGAATCGGAAGAGGAAGTCCGTCGAGCCGCTCCAAATTTGCACGTTCTGGCAAAAGAGTCGCAGATCCGCGGATGGATAATAACAGCACCTTCAAGCTCTCCAGAATACGATTTCGTCTCACGTTTTTTTGCTCCGGCCGCGGGTATCGACGAGGATCCGGTAACAGGATCGGCGCATTGCTGCCTTGCACCGTACTGGTCGAAGAAATTCGGACGAAGCGAACTTACCGGCTTTCAGGCCAGCAGACGCGGCGGAATTGTCAATACTGCGATCCGCGGAAGCCGCGTCGAGCTTTCCGGTCAGGCAATAACAGTAGTCACCGGGAAGATCCACTAGACACCAAGGTTGACGGCTCAGTTAATACGGTCATTCCCATTTCCGTACCGTTATTGTAGTCAACTTCGTCGGTCCAGACTGTGAACTGCTTCAGGTCGTGAAGACCGAACGATGTTGTCATCGCCGTGTCCTTCGCATCCCTTCCTCGGGAGACAAGTATCCGGCCAATTCGCGGAATATTATGGCGAGCATCGAAGGTGTACCATTGTCCACCGAGGTATGCTTCAAACCAAGCATTAAAGTCCATCGGGGACGGATCGGGCGGAATTCCAATGTCTCCTAGGTAGCCGTTACAGTACCGAGCAGGAATGTTCATCGCACGGCAGAGCGTTACGGCAAGATGAGTAAAGTCGCGGCAAACGCCCCGGCGCTCGTTGTAGACATCCAGTGCGGTCCGAGTGTTGCGTGCGTACTTGTAGCCGAACTCAACATTGACGTTAACCCACTCACAGATCGCCTGAACCCGATCCCATCCGGGATTGGTGCTGCCGAACAGCTTCCACGCAATGTCGATTAGGAGCTCGACCTCGCAGTAGCGGCTATCCAAAAGAAACGGCAGGACATCGTCAGGCAATCGATCTACGGTCCATTGTTCGGCATGACGTGCAACAATGTCGGGCTGCCCACTGTCCTGCATGACCGCGTTATAGAACAACCTGAGCTCGCCAGCGGTTGCCAGCAGGCGGGTTGCCTCATTTCCGAACGTATCGATACACGTGTGAAGTTGTATCGACGGCTCTGTTTGAATGGACTCAGGGGACAGCAAGTTGCCGACGACCGACGGATGCGGCGAGAGCAGCAGCACCATTGGAGTGGGTGCGGAAAGATTGAATTTGATTTCGTAACCGAAGCGGATCAACATTGATCACGTACCTCATAAATTTACCAGCAAAAATTTCGACGACCAGACCCAAGTATACCGCTGTAACCCGGTTGTGAAACATTAATATTGTAAAGATTAAACGAAATTAGGCATTAAAACGTCACTGATTTTAAGCAACGGCAACGGCGGACTTATTTTCTACCTCGTCCGCATCGGAAACTTTGTCAGTCCACACCGTAAATTGGGTCAGTAACGGCTGGCCGAAAGCCGTTGTCAGGGCCGTGTCTTTCGCATCTCGCCCACGAGAGACAAGGATACGGCCGATTCTCGGAACATTATTTCTCGCATCAAACGTGTACCACTGGCCGCCGAGATATGCCTCAAACCACGCGCTAAAATCCATCGGCGATGGGTCGGGCGGAACCCCGATCTCGCCGAGATACCCGTTACAGTAACGCGCAGGAATATGCAATGCACGGCAAAAGGCGACAGCCAGGTGATTGAAATCTCGGCAGACCCCCTGCCCTTCTTTGAACGCTTCATAAGCTGTCCGCGTATTGCGTGCGTGCTCGTATCCGAACTCGATGTGATTGTAGACCCAATCGCAGATTGCCTGCACCCTACTCCAATCGGGCGCGGTGTCTCCAAACAGCCGCCAGGCATCATTTGCCAGCAGCTCCACTTCGCAATATCGGCTATCGAACAGGAATGGAAGGACATCATCTGGAAGCCAGTCGACAGGCCATTGCTGGGCGGAGGTGTTAATGAGGTCCGGCAGGCCGCAGTCTTGAATGAGGCCATCGTAGAACAGACGCAAGCCGCCGGCGGGAGCATAGAGGCGAGTGGCTTTATTGCCAAAAACATCGCCATGGCTTCGCAACGAAACCGGCGGAGTAACCTGAATAACGTCGGGCTGCAACAAGCGGCACTCTACCGTTGGGTGCGGAGAGAGAAGCAACACCATCGGTGTCGCAACACTGAACTCAAATTTGATGTCGTAGCCGAATCGGATGAGCAATGGATGCCTCACTTGCCGGGGTAATAGGACAAAGTCCTTGGGAGATTTAAAAAGACTGTGCCCAATTAAGCGGCGCGCGAAACATACAGAGAAGACATTCGGATCAATTGGAAATGCGAAAACGATTAAGCGTAAGACCGACCTCCGCTGATCTGCAGCCTATACATCCCAGCGAAAGCCTGGTTTTGTTCCAAAAGTTCGCTATGAGTTCCCATTTCGCATATGGACCCAGCATCCAAGAGAACGATCAAGCCGGCGTTGCGAATTGTAGAAAGTCGATGTGCGACAATAAATGTGGTCCGTCCCTTCATCAGCCGATCGAGCGCCTCCTGGACGACGAATTCCGCTTCGACATCCAGCGCAGACGTAGCCTCGTCGAGGATCAGTACTCGCGGCTGCCGAATGATAGCTCGGGCAATCGCAATTCGCTGCTTCTGGCCACCCGAAAGCCTGGCCCCACGCTCTCCGAGCATGGTGTCCAGCCCCTCAGGTAGCTTTTCGATAAATCCCAACGCATTTGCATCTTTGAGAGCCTGCCTGAGCTCGACATCACCGACATTTTTTGTACCGTACAAAATGTTTTCGCGAACTGTTCCCTGGAAGAGAATGGTCTCCTGCGAGACGACGGCGACATGCTCACGGAAGCTTCGCATATCGATCTCGCTCATGTCACGACCATCGAGCAGAATCCTTCCATGCGTCGGCCTATGAAAGCCAAGAATGAGGCCCATTAACGTAGATTTTCCTGATCCGGACGGTCCGACGAATGCGACTGTGCTGCCTTCGGCGACGTTCAAATCAAGATTGCAGATCGACGGTTCGGTGCTGCCTGGGTAGTAAAAATCCACCCGATCGAACTTGATGCGTCCTTTAATCGATTCTATTCGCGGTTTACCACGATCGAGTTCGACATCGTTGCTTTCCAGGATGTCACCGATGGACCTGACTGCTTCAAACCCTTTGGTGAGATTAGGAAGCATCATAATCAGCCCCGCGACGGCGCCGGAAATCTGACCGAAATAACTGCCAATCAATGTAACGTCACCCGGGCTGAGAGGCATGAGTTTCGTTACACAAGCAAGGCCCGAAAGAACATATCCCGCCAAACTGAGCAATGTAAAGAGCGCCCAGGCGAGACCACCGAACCATCCGTTGCTCCAGTCAACTTTCTGACCGATCTTTTTGACTCGGTCCAGTTTAGAGTCGACCTTCTCAATTTCCAAGCCCTCAACCGCATGGGCCCGTGCTACGGGGATCATATCGATCATCGATACGATGCGCGCCGACATTCCCTCGAACTCATCCCTAAATTCGCGGTTCGCCTGGCGTAGTTTGTTGCCCATCAAGTGTCGGATGAGGACCACTGGAGGAATCATAAAGAAGTAGAGAATGATAAAGGCGGGTGCTCGAAAGGCTGTGACAGTTACTGCGACAATAATCGAGGTGATCGCTCCGAGACCGCCTTCGAAGAGGCCACGCACCATCTGGTCGATAGTCTCCACATCGCGCAGTGTCTTGCTCTGGATCACACCGCTGCCCTTATGACGGTAGAACGCTGTAGTAAGCATCTGCAGCCGTCGGCAAATCGCCGAACGGAGCGACGCTTCGGCTTCCCGGCAGGCAATACTCATATTCCTGACATAAGTCATGTAAAGCGGATGATGCAGGACTATAGTTGCAAGCCAAACACCGCCGTTAACCAGCACGTCTCTCACCGAATGACTGGAGGGCTTCGATATGGTGTTGATGATATTCGCGACAGCAATCGGCGCAACATACGCCGGGCTGTTCTTCAGAAAATAAAAGAAGATAGCGATGCTCATAGCCTTTTTGTTTTGAAAATAGAGGCGGACTAAAGTACGGTTGGGATGTTCGCTTGAGTAGGCATCTTCAATTGCATTTGTGTCGCACATGGCTAGTTCTGTCCGTAGTGTTCTAGTGAGCGGCCCGGGGGCAATCCGGCCGGTCGACATATATTATTCCAGGTTATATGGCATAGGTTCTACCGCCGGAAATTTGCAGGTGGTACATTCCGGCGAAAGCCTTATCCTGCTCCAGTAGTTCGGTATGGGTGCCCATCTCGCTAATCTTGCCGGAGTCTAGCAGAACAATGAGACCGGCATTGCGAATAGTAGAGAGCCGGTGGGCAACAATAAAGGTAGTGCGGCCCTTCATCAATCGGTCAAGGGCTTCCTGAACAACAAACTCGGCTTCAACATCCAATGCCGAAGTCGCTTCGTCAAGAATCAATACACGCGGCTCACGTATGATCGCGCGAGCAATTGCGATACGCTGCTTTTGTCCGCCGGAGAGGCGTGCGCCCCGTTCACCGAGCATCGTATTCAGACCGTCTGGAAGCCGTCCGATAAAGTCGAAAGCGTTTGCATCTTTCAACGCCTGTTTCAACTCGTTTTCGCCGACGTTTTTAGTTCCGTAGAGGATATTTTCGCGTACCGTCCCCTGGAACAGGATTGTTTCCTGTGAAACGACGGCTACGTTTTCTCTGAAGCTGCGCATATCGATCGCGCTCATATCTTTGCCATCAACAAGAATACGCCCATGCGTAGGTCGGTTGAAACCAAGGATCAAGCCCATCAAAGTCGACTTTCCCGAACCCGAAGGACCTACGAAAGCAACGGTGCTGCCTGCTGAAACGTCCAGATTAAGACCGGCAATTGCAGGTTCGTCACTCGCAGGATATATAAAATCGACATTTTCGAAGGTGATGCGACCCTGCACATTATTGAGCGCCGGCTTTCCACGATCGAATTCAATATCGGGGCTTTCGATGATTTCTCCGACCGAGCGGACCGCCTCGAAACCCTTGGTCAGATTTGGGATCAAGTTAATGAGGCCCTGCACCGAACCCGAAATTTGCCCGAAGAAGCCACCGATCAGCACAACGGTTCCTGCATTGATTGGAAGGATTCTCTTATAGCAGACATAACCGGCCGCTATGTAGCCGGCAAGGTTGAGTACGGTGAAGAGAGACCAGGCGAGAGAACCGAATATTCCGTTGCGCAAGTCGACGGTCTCGCCCGCTCTTCGTACATTGTTCAGGTTATGGTCGATCTTTTCAATTTCAACTTCTTCAACAGCGTGTGCTCGGGCTACAGGGATCATATCTATCATCGACATGATGCTGGCGGACATTGTCTCGAACTCGTCTCGAAAGAGGCGATTGGCATCACGCAGTTTCTTTCCAAGCAGCTGACGCAAGAATAGCGACGGGGGTATCGTCAGCAGGAAGAAGAACAAAAAAGCGGGGGCTTTTACTGCGGTTCCCGCTATAGCGACAATGAGACTTCCAAGCGCGCCCAAGCCGCCATCAAAGAGGCCGCGCACCATTTGATCGATAGTTTCAACGTCGCGAAGAGTCTTGCTTTGGATCGCACCGGAACTTTTGTGACGATAAAATGCGATAGTCAGCATCTGGAGCCGTCGACAAACGGCCGACCGAAGTGCGGCTTCCGCCTCTCGGCACGCAATGCTGCTGCTGCGAATATATATTACGTGGAACGGCGGATTGATCGCGATAGTCGCAAGACCGATGATTGCGTCACGCCACAGCTCATGGATAGAGTGATGGTATCGATCAGCGAGGATTGTTACTATATCAGCGAAAATGAAAGGAAGGACGTAAACAGGACTTGTTTTAAGGTAATAAAAAACAATTGCAGTGAGCATTGCCTTCTTATTTTGGGTATATATTGCCCAAAGGGTGCGCGCCGGTTTTTCGCTCGAAAAATGGTTCTCTATTAAGTCGATCTGATGCATCGATCATATATCTCCCAGCCGAGCTGTTTTCCATTTCCAAAGTTTCTAAACATCACTTGTGGTTACAAAGTTCTCTACGCACAGTTTCCCATATTTTATATTAAAAATTTGCATTTCTTGCCATATTATGCGGCTACTACTTTAAATGTAGGCGGCAAGTATTAATTACAGCTAATGTCGAAGACTGGAACAATAAATTAGGTCTAACTCTTCGACTCGCGCCGCCTGCACCGCCGTCAAACAGATGCTTTCGGCAACCAATCGGAGTTTTGACTCAGTTAGTACCGGGAGACTAAAGACTGTATGTGTTACTTCTCGCCAAAGACGCTGATCGCCGCCAGTTCCGCGCTGGTGATCTCGCTCACCCTCGGAGCCACTCAAAGCTTCGCCGATACACCCAAAAACGACGTTCCCGCGGCGACTCCTTCTTTCGTCACGCAGTACCAAGGGATTAACGATGCGATCGTCAAGCGAGATGTCGATAAAATCATGTCTTACTTTACCGACGACTTCACGGAAACGAATAGTGTAGGTGCAACAGTGGATCGCGAACAGGAGCGAAAACAGTACCAGTCGGAGTTTGGCAAGATAAAGTCGATGAATGTCCACTATTCGATTCAGGACTGCATCCCAACCCCCGCCGGAACCTACTGCGATGTTAAGTTCCATTTAGACGGAATTGGGTTTAAGCGCATCCTCTTTATGAAGGTGCAAGGTGCGTTCACCAACGATTTAATCGTACGAGACCTATGGATTCAAACGGCCGACGGTCCAAGGCTGAAGTCGCGGCTCACGCTGCTCGACCAGACAAAGATCAACACCGAATAGTTTTTGCGCTAGATGCCGTATATTTCGACTTTTTCGGTGACTTGAGGCAGGTCGATGCCGAGTACTGCGGCGTAGAAGTACAGGTGGGCTTCTAGGCAACGCTTGATCGAGTCGCTTCGCCGGAAGCCGTGCCCTTCCCCCTCGAACGGGACATAAGCCACGGGAATATTCTGGCTTTTCAGGGCCTCGACCATTGCGACAGCCTGGTTTGGCGGCACTACCTTATCGTCCAACCCTTGGAAGAAAATTACCGGTGCGGATAGTTTATCGGCGAAGTAGATCGGCGATCTTTCACGATAGATATCCACCCTCTCCGGGTAAGGTCCAACCAGTCTATCAAGATATTTCGCTTCGAACTTGTGTGTGTCCTTGGCGAGCAGTTCCAGATCGCTAACGCCATAGAGGCTCGCTCCCGCGGCAAAGACTCTGTGGAACGTGAGCGCGCAGAGTGCAGTATAGCCTCCGGCGCTTCCGCCATGAATCGTTAACCGTGACACATCTGCTTTACCATTTTCGGCCAGAGTCAGTGCGCAGTTGACACAGTCCTGTACATCGACCAGTCCCCATTCTCCGTTCAGCCGTTCGCGATACTCACGCCCGTATCCAGTGCTCCCGCCATAGTTAACCTGGACAAATGCGAAGCCGCGACTGGTCCAATACTGGACATTCAGATTGAGCTGACTGTAATTGGCCGAGGTCGGCCCTCCGTGACACGCGACAAGCAGCGGTGGAAGTTCACCTTCCGACGCGGAAAAGCTGTCGTTTTTCGGCGGATAGTAGTTCGCGAAAGCCGACTGCCCGTCGGACGTGACAAACTTTATCGGTTCCGGCATTGAGAGGCAGCTATCCGGCACGTGGGCCTGACTGCTGCGCTTTAATACTGTGTACTTACCAGCGTCGAGGTCCAAGCTCACAACAGAAGCCGGGTCTCTCGGGGACGCGCCGATAAAGCAGCAGGTGTGTTCGTTGGCCTTTACCGATGAAATCACCGTATATGTCGTTTCAATTTCACTGACCTTGCCTGAAATGGTGTCGATCGAAGCTAGATACCAGGCACCGTCGTGTGTGTAGGTGCAAATCACGGTGTCGGGACCGGCGAACGCATAGGTCGTCATTCCAAAGACCCACTGAGGTTCACCGAATTCCGCGTCCTTACTCCATACCTTTTCACCGACGTCGCTGGTCATGCGATAAAGATTCCACCAGCCATCCCGGTCCGAGACGTAGTACAGAATCCCGTCAGGAGACCATTCGGGCTGGAATATGGATTCGTCTACTCCGCCGGCAATCAGTATCGGCGCCCCCAGGGAGCCGTCAGGCAATATTGAAGCAGTCCAGAGCTGGGTTCCGTCCCACGGCATATTGGGATGGTTCCAGGTCAGAAAAGCAAGCTGAGCACCGTCCGGTGAGAGCTTAGGCGATGCATAGAAGTCGTGTCCCTGTGTGAGAACCACAAGAGGGCCTCCTGAGATCGGCAGACCGACAAGCAGGTTCGTCGGTCCCGGTCGCTCTGGATCGTGGTCCTCACCGACGGCGATGAGGCGCTGATGTGCTTTGTCCAGAATAAAGTCGGCAAACCGCCATCTGGCGCTGTCGTCGGTAATCGGACTCGGCGCCGCAGCGCCGTTAGTTACGTAAAGCCGATTGTCGGCGAAGTTAGAAAAGTAAACCTTGCCGTGCGAGGCGAGGCAGCTTCCGCCTCCATATTCATGGACACGACTGCGAGAGTTGAACGGCTGAGGTATGACTTCTTCGTGGGCCGAACTAGAAAGATCTGCGCGGACAATGACTGTTCGGCCTTTCTCGCTCGGCCGCTGCTCAAGCCAATACATATCGGCGCCGTCGAGATGGAGTTCGGAGAGACCTACAACCTGCGACGTTACAAAATCGGCCGTTATCGGCGATTTCCAGGAACCATACGGAGCAACAATTTGACTGCTGCCTAAAGTATCAAAGGACATACCATACCATTAACCTTATGGCTTCTTATACCTCTATTTTGCAATTGGCAACAGCGGCTAGACGGGAACCAGTCCTGCTTCGATCTGCTGTCTTCTAGGTTCGAGAAACGATGGAAGCGCCAGATGCTCACCAAGGTGTTCAGGATCCTCATCCGCGGCAAAACCGGGACCGTCGGTCGCGATTTCGAAGAGTATTCCTCCCGGCTCACGAAAGTAGATCGATTTAAAATAGTAGCGGTCGATCACAGATGAAACGTTCAGTCCAGCACCGCGAATAATGTCGTACCAGGCCTCCTGCTCTTCGGGGTTCGGAGTACGAAATGCCACATGGTGCACACCTCCTGCACCTAACCTGACCGGTAGACCAGCATTCGTCTCGACAACGTGAACCTGCTTGCCTGCTCCCCCAACCCCGGTTTCGAACACGAAGACTGCGGAACCCTCAATCGCATACTCATCTGTCAACCTCATATTCAACACATCCACAAGAACTCGACTGATCGACTGAAGACTTCTGACAGTGAGAGTAACGTGATGCATGCCGCGAATGCCGTATTCAACTGGTACGTCGCTGCGGTGCCATGGAGAGCCGCCTGCGGGCTCTCCAACTATTCTCAGATGCTGCCCTTCGAAATCCATAAAGTCGAGAACAGTCTGCTTGCGGTCGATTCGAATGTCCGAGGTACGAAGGCCATAGCCTCTCAGGTGATTCGCCCACCATTCCACGGCGCCTGGTCCATTGACACTCAAGGCGATTGTCGATATCGCGCCCGCCCCTGGACGAGTTTGAGCCGCGCCGGGCCAATCGAAGAATGTCACTTCCGTCCCAGGACTTCCGGTCTCGTCGCCATAAAAGAAATGGTACGACGACACATCGTCCTGATTCACAGTCTTCTTTACCAGGCGCAGTCCCATTGTTTTGGTGTAGAAATCTACATTCGCTGCGGCCTTGCCAGTGACGGCGCTTACATGGTGCAGGCCAGTCAGTTCCATACTATTCTCCTGTACAAATGTTGTAACCGAACGCAACAAAAACAGAGACTGCGTGAAATTAGTTCGCCGTGATTATCCTTCAAATGAGGTTTTACGGTGGGCCAAAGCAGAACTAAATTAACCGTCCAAATTTTGTCGTTTCTCATAGGGTGAGCGTTAACCCAGAACTAGTTCATGCCCATTATTCGCAAGAAAGACGTGAATGAATTTTGCATCAACAGGGTAAACAAGCGTTGATAAGGTCGCTTGCCAGAGGTATTGCGCTTCCTTAAAAGCTTTACTTTATCTAAACTATAGCTCTCTGAGCAGAATGGTTGTTGCAGAATGATGAACGGCTTTCACCGGGGCGATACGAACAAGCCACTGTTGACGCCTGCGATGCATTCACACCTTCCCAAATCTGACCCTCATTCACCGACGCCGGACAAAGGTTCGACAAAGGTCGGCATATTAAAGACTCTCGGACCAGGGCTTGTCACCGGAGCGGCGGACGATGACCCAAGCGGCATCGCTACTTATTCTCAAATTGGGGCAAGTTACGGGTACACGATGCTCTGGAGTATGGTCCTGACGTACCCGTTAATGGCAGCGATTCAGGAAATATCGGCTCAGATCGGCCGGGTGACTGGGCACGGTATCGCCGGGAATTTGCGCCGTTATTACAGCGGCTGGATACTTTATCCTGTCGTTGTACTTATGGTAGTCGCGAACGTCATCAATCTCGGCGCCGATATTGGGGCGATGGGTGATGCAGCTCATCTGCTTATCAGAGGGCCGTCACTGGTGTACGCGGCGACCTTTGCCATCGTTTGCGTCCTGCTGCAGATCTTCTCGCCTTACGAGCAGTATGCGAGATATCTCAAGTGGCTCTGTCTGGCCCTCTTCGCATATGTCGCGACAGCTTTCGTCGTGCATGTTCCCTGGAAGACCGCACTTACGGCGACATTCATCCCGACGATGCATTTTAGCGTGGTCTTCGCTACCAGTCTGGTCGCGGTACTCGGGACGACGATCAGTCCCTATCTGTTTTTCTGGCAGGCACAGGAAGAAGTGGAACTAGAGCGGGCGAACCCTAAGCAGTTTCCGCTTAAGCGCAAGCCTGAGGAGGGTCCATCCCAGTTGCATCGCATCCGGGTTGATACCTATAGCGGCATGGCTGTTTCAAACATCATTGCGTACTTGATTATTGTAGCCACAGCAGCCACTCTGCATGCTCACGGAATTACAGATATACAAAGTTCCACACAAGCAGCGGAAGC
>PLAD01000088.1 GCA_003134215.1 Armatimonadota bacterium | reverse complement strand
GCTTGCAGGTCGTTCTCATCAGATGCTGCTGAGCTGTCCAGCGTGCTCGCCCGTAGTTAGCTTGTTCTCAATAATGACGATCAGTCGATGCGAGGGCACACGAATTCTGATGGCGATGTGGTCCTCATCCCGAGCAACGTCTGCGTCGAAGAGGCCGGATCGTTCCACTTCCGTTCGCACCTCACTCCCGGCCAGGACGACAGTTACACCGAGCTTTCCCTCGTGCCCTGCACGATTGCCGCCTCGGCTCCCAGCCGGCACTTCAGTCGAGGGCCCTGGAAATATATATACCAACAAATATACAAAGACGATTTCATCGAGTCGTCGACAAACCAGTTTCTTTCCGACCGGCGCTACCGACTCGCCTGCAAAATGGATCGCCACCGCCATATTTGCCGTGTCATCAAACAACGAGCCGTCGACGCCGCCCCCGATGTTCCCGCAAACCCCTGGATAATGGACCCGCTCCACCATCCACTCTGTGAGTACGAACTAAAGGAAGGCGAAAAGCTCATACAAAAAGCCCTGAGGCCAGCATCCTAACAATGCATATCCCAAGCTCAAACTACTACAAAACCACGACAAAAAGTGACATTTCGATCCCCGCCATGTCGTATAGGAGGGTCCGCCGACCCTGTGTCCGAAGGACACCTGCGGCCTCCGCTGCTAGCCAGAGATTTCAATCTCTGAATCTAGCCAAGCGACGTTCTTTCGTCCGACAACCAGGCCACACTGTTTCTTAAAGGAGAAGGAACTGTACGAACGCTGTTAGTGACAACCGGCGATCTATTTCTCGAAAACGCGCTTAGCGTGGACCCATCGATACGTCTTGAACGATCAAACTCGGTCCCAAGCTATGAGCAAGCAGGAACGACATGGCCAGGGCGATATGATCTGGTTGACTTCGATAATATCGCGCCTCAGCCGGTTAAGACGCATGCGATCTGGAACTAAAACGAAGATCGAATAGACCGGGCGGCGAAAAGTGACCGTCAGTGTTACGAGTCAGAACTAGGGCAAAAAGCGGGCTCGTTCGGCTGCGGTGGGCAGCCGGCAGGTTTCTTTTTTACCGAACCAGCGGTAACGGTTTCTGGCAATCAGACGATAGACAGGCAATCGCAGGGCCTGTGGGACGAAGCGGGCCAAACTCAGCACTGACCAAAGCCCGCCAAGACGCCGATATACCGCGAGCGAGGCATCAGACTGATCGTGGACACCTTTTTCATCGAGGTAGATCATCGACCACTCTTCTGAGTCGTCTCCCTGGGGAGGCAGCAGTTCTTTCGCGGTGGAACCTTGCAGCGGAGCGAAGAGGAAGACGCCTTGCTTGTCTGCACGCAAAATAATGTCGACGAACGTGTTGCACATGCCACAGACACCGTCAAAAAATATTATCGGCTTTGTTATGATGTTTTTCATCGCTTACCCGGGCTTATAGATGTCATACAGTTTAGATTGGGTTCGGACACCACATTGTCGGAAATTCCATTGTGCAATTGGATAGAAGAAGAGTTCGGTGGATCACGCATCCGCCGGCGGATCATGGCTCAAGGCTTCCCTTTCCAGCTCCTCTAGGTCTACTTCGTCAAAGTGCAGTAGCTCTGTCGCGCGATTTGCATCCTCGGCACGTACGATAATCCAGGCGCCACCTGTACCTGTCAAGATCCGAGCTTCCATTCCTCCGGCATCGTCAGCTTTTATGGTGCATATAATTCCACTTGCCTCAAGGAGGCTTTTGGCAGTTTCTGCGCCCAGACGATCGGGATAACTTATCAGTTTGACAACATCATACATTTGCAACTCCCAGTGATAATCTGATCATCCCGGCAGATATCCTCCATTTTGCGGATGCTTTCCCGAGGTCTGCGAGGTTAAAATTCAAGTGTATAGAACTCGCGTATTCGTTCAGATAAATACCTGACTTTCCGCGTAAACACATCGAAAATAAAGGTAACCAAATAGTGACTTCGACCGCTTCTAATTGCGCGACAAAGGAGAGCCGCGCCGCAAATGTTCTCCCACGGCTGATACAAGCCGGCATGGGAATAAGGATATCAAGCGCAAAGCTCGCCAACGCCACATCACGTCTCGGCGCGTTAGGCGTCGTTTCATCGGTCGGACTTCGGCATATCATTATCGATGAAATCAGGTCCGGAAATTCAGAGACTATCGCAGCCGCCCAGAGCTTTCCCATTGAGCGCTATGTCAAGGACCTACTAGAATTCGCACCGGGAGGCACGAAGAACAAACAGTCGGCCCCGCTCGATCATCCTGATCCGAAAAAGTCGGAGATGCCGAAGCGCCTGAGCGCCATTTGCGCCTTTATCGAGGTGACTCGCGCGAAGGCGGGACATCGCGGACAAGTCGGCATTAACGTTATGTGGAAGTGCTCCCTGACCGTTTTGCCTTCGATCTATGGAGCAATGCTAGCCGGGGTCGACGCACTTTTGTGCGGCGCCGGCGTGCCGATGGAGCTGCCGGATATAGTTCGACGTATTCGCAGCAACCATGACCTGGTGTACACCCCGCTGCATGGTACCGACACGAATGTCATGCTCGATATTTCGTCCGACGAAACAACCGCAAGCCTTGGCAAGTTCAAAGTACCACAACTGATTCCGATCCTCTCTAACTTTGCATTCCCAAAGCGAATTATGGATATATGGGAGCGAGAGTATGGCGGCGCTAAGCCGGGCGCGTTCGTATTGGAAAACCATTCCGCCGGCGGGCACAACGCGCCTCCCCGCAACAAACAAAGCTTTGGTGAGATGGATGAAATAACAACTTATTTCGATAAAGTAAAGGCGCTCGGGATCCCTGTGTATGTCGCCGGCGCAGGAAGCGAACGCGAAGACTTTCTCTCCTGGACAGAAAAAGGCGCTTACGGGCTTCAGGTAGGTTCGCGCTTTGCTCTTTGCGAGGAGTCCGGGATGCGAGCCGACCTTCGACTTAAGACTATCGATTTCAACGCATCGAGCGGAGGAGAAGTAATTACCAGCAGCCGACTATCGTCGACTGGCTATCCATTTAAGCTGGTGCCGATAGAAGGAACTATCGCCGATCCAGAGGTGTTTGACGCTAGAAAACGGATTTGTAACAAAGGCTATCTGCTCAAGAGTCACTATGAAACGAAGGAAGACGGTTCTGTCAAAGAAACTTACATCTGTCCGGGCATGCCTGAAAAACAATATGTAAACCTTGGCGGCGACGCGGAAGACACGGTCGGGCGAGGCTGTCTTTGCAATGCTCTCATCGCCACAGCAGGATTAGGAGAGTGCAACGAACCCGCCTTGATCACCCTTGGGGAACAAGGCAGGCTCGTCACCCAGAACCTTAGTGCACGTGAAGTCATCGAAAACATCATGTCGCCGGAGTTTGTGACATCCAAAGAGCGAGAATTATCGCTCAATTATAGACAGTGCTAAACCAAACGCCTATCCACTTCGTCCAAAAGGGTTTTTCGGTGGTTATGCTTCAGTTCGTATCGCTTGATGGTATTCAGATCTTGATGTCTAAGGCCGCCTAATTTTGCGACGATTTGGTCGACATCAAGACGGTCATAGCTTGCAATAGGAAGTTCACGATCCGGCGACTTGTTCTGCAAATCGTCTTCCTCTTGCGCTCTAGTCTCGCTATGCTGCGATCGTTGTTTGTTAACAATACGGGCCGCGACTTCCTCTTCCCGGCCCATATACCTGTGTTGAAGGTGAAACTCTTCCTTAAGTTTTTCGTATTCTTGTTCACACTGAATTTCGCTTCCTCGCGGCATCTCATTTCCCCCTCTATCGGCTCCGTGCCAGAAGTTAATTCGGGCAAAATCCCCTATTAACGGAGTACCCACTTTGACGAGATTTTATTCGTTTTACAGGCTACGATTCACGAAGTTTTAAACAGAAAATAATCGATTTCAGGACTTCAGAAATGATTTAAACTTTTCGCGAAATTCTTGGATCTCGGGTGCAATTACGAACGCGCAATAACCTTGTTCTGGATGCAGCGCGTAGTAGTTAAGGTGGTACGTTTCGGCGCGGTAGAATGTGTTGAAAGGGACGACTTCGGTTACTACAGGTCCCTGCCAGACGTGCTCCGCCTCTATTTTTTGGATCGCCGATTCGGCCTCCGATTTTTCCTGATCAGTACGGTAGAAAATGATCGAACGATACTGAGTGCCGATATCGTTACCCTGCTGATCCAAAGTCGTTGGATTACGAACGGTGAGCAGAACATTCAGAAGCTGTGAGTAACTGATCACTTTCGGATCATAAATGATATTGATCGACTCTGCATAACCGGTCGTGCCGGTCTCTACTACCTCGTAGCTGGGATGAGGCATGGCGCCTCCAGAGTAACCGGGAAATACGGACTGGACCCCTTTGAGCTGCTTGAAGATCGCTTCCATGCTCCAAAAGCATCCGGCTGCGAATGTTGCACGAGCCATTCCTGCCGGCGGAGATCCGGTTTGCTGCTGAGTTACCTCGCCGTAAGCGACAGGGCTTCCTGGAGAGAGCACCAGATATCCCATAGCAAAAACAAATATACCGGCAAAGATCGCTGTCCAAATTTTCTTGTCTAATTTCATGTTGCTTTAGCCGTTTCAACGTTTCGGCAGACCTACCAAACAGATCAATGTAGCCGCCGTGATATGATATCAATACACACGAGCGGTTACGAACGTTCCATACGCGACGAAGGTGAACAACAGGTTGGAGATTGTGTTATGTCTAAACAACCGATAGTAACAAGACGCGACACCCGTATTGCAGTTCTGCTCGATACCGATATCGGTTCAAATGTCGATGACGCGATCGCGCTGTCCTACCTTCTAAGGCAACCACGATGCGAATTGCTGGGGATCAGCACCGTTTCTGGAGAGCCGCACAGACGTGCTGCCATCGCTCAGGCTGTCTGTGCGCAGAATGCAAGAGAAGATGTCCCAATTCATGTTGGAGCCGAAGCGCCTCTTTATGGCGATCAGAGACAGCCAAATTGCGAGCACTTTTCGAAAATTGAACAGTTGGCAACTCGAACGTTTTCCTTAGAAAATACAAGTGTAAGTTTTCTAATCGACACGATCCGCAAAAGGCCTGATGAAGTGGTTCTGTTGACCATCGGACCTTTGACGAACGTGGCGAACGTTTTCCGAACCGACCCGGAAATTCCAGGATTGTTGAAGGAAGTGGTTTGTATGGCGGGTACCTATTTCGACCCTTCATTGACGGACAAACCGGAATGGAATATTTGGTGCGACCCCGAAGCCGCAGACACTGTATTTCAATCATCAGTCTCAACATCGTTGATCGGTTTGGATGTAACAAGAAAATGTTTACTGCCAAAGGATGACTGTTTAAGCCGATTTGCTCAGGTCGGTACAAGTATGGATTTGGTGACGGAGATGGCAAAGGTCTGGTTTGCAGGCAGAGAGTCGATTGCGTTCAATGACCCGCTTGCAGCCGCGACAATATTTGAGCCGGGCCTTTGCAATATGCAACCAATTGGCGCTCGGGTTTCACTCGCTCAGGATAGTTTCCGTGGAGATGTCGACGTAACCCGCGAAGATGAATCGCCGCGAAAAGCCGCCATCGATGTAGATGTTCAGGCTTTCTTCAATCACTATTTCGAGATAGTTCATTGAACCGACAAATTTCGTTTTTGCACAACTGTGTCTTCCCTTGCTCTGCCATTGTTGCGAAGCATTACTGGTACCAATGCTAGGAACGTAAGGTATATATATAAAAATTCGCACGGCACTTAAAAGGAGACACAAGTCGAAATGGATGGGGCGCAAGAAACACGTGATCGACAGTCGTTGATCGATTACATTAAGCTTAGACTGCTTGTGTCGGGTTACGAATCGGGAGACAACAGTTTTTCCGAGAGACTTAATGTGCCATTCGAGGTCATTGCGCACCTGAAGGAACGGGTCCGCCTTTCGTTCGGCAAGCACAGCCCGCTAGAAGCACGTGTGCAATCGTTTCTCGATCGTTACCTTGCAGATGCCAATGATGGGCCTCTTACGATCCCTGGGCTTGGCCAAACATTCGTGTTGGACCGCGCGAAGATGGCACTGGAGCTTTCGCTGCCGGAAAACGGCGATAAGTTCAGTTCGGATATTGTCAATTCCTACCGACTTTCGAACGGTCAGGGAGTGTTGCACAACCCCAAAAGTGACCGGCGAACCACGAAGGGCGTCTTTCATGTCGCTGAAGGGGGCATGCCAATCCCGGATGATAAGATTGCGGTTCCCAAGTCGGTGTACAGCAAAATTGTCCGTCATGCCCTGAACCCACCGTCCGACCTTAAGCAGACACCGTTCGTTTCAGCCGACCGTCCATTTCGATCACTGTTTTCTTTGATGATCCGCCCGCTGGTTGTGCCTGAAGTAGAGAATGTACTGCCTGAAAAACGGATGGAAATACAGTTCGTCGTTCCGGGAAATCTGATGAGCAACCTGGACTTCATTGAGCGAATTTTCGGCAATGGAGGAGATCCTTATTTGCCGATCAACGATGCTGGACAGGATATCATTGGCTGGACTGGCCATACCGGTTATATCATTCTGGCTCCACATCTTATCCGTCTGACCAAGGAGTCGCTCGGCCTGCCGCATATCGACCAGGCCACCGAGCGACAGAAACGCGACGGAATGTGCTGGAGCAAACCCGGCGAGCGTTACAACGGGGGCGAGGCTTTCAAACTGACTGCCCGCGACACGAGTGGGGTTATTGTCACGGTAATCGCGGATAACTACTATGGTTACTGCAAGAAAGAAGTCAAGACCCAGATCAGTTATGCTGCCAACCTTCTGGGCTACGCGGAGGAAGAACATTCCGGCGGAGCGCTGGTCTATCCGGAATACGATCTCGGTAAGTATTTCAATATCGGCACTCACCTGCCCGCGAGTGACCACAAGTTCGAAGATATAGTGAAAACGCTCGCCGGTCAAATAGATATGATGCCCGGCCGTTATGCCATCGACCGTAACTACCCGGACATCGTTTACGTCCCCGAAGATGTCACGATCGATATTTACAAGCAGACTGCGGAGTGGAGCACTCCCGACGGGCCATTTTCTATTGAGCTCGACCCTTCGCAGACCTACATTGTTCCTACCGGATTCAAAGTACGTTTGCAAATGGAGTCGGGATCGAAAGAGTGGAGATTGATCGGCACAACTGCCGAAACGACTTATTGTCATAAACCGAGCACCGTTTCAGGAGGCGGAAAGTCGGAGATCTCAAAGCCGATATCCGACCAAATTATGTACGGCCCTTTCTTTGTCTCCGATTTTGAGAAGGACATGGATAAAGTTGCCGAGCTTCTCACTAAAGACTATCGCGGCCGCTTCAGGCATCATCATGCGCTCGACAGCCGCCCAATTCTGAGTGCAGATCGCTCTCTTGGCTCAGTAATTAAGCTTCTCACACCATCAGATACACTGTATAAGCGAGCCTATAACGAATGGCTTGAAACGATTCCCCATGCGATTCGACATCTCGCCTATGTGGTTAAACGATATTACCGCCCGGAACTCGGCGAAGACTGGCGAAAGGGTTTCAGTGTTGACATCGTCAACGGTCGCCAAGGAAATGAGCTGAAGTACAACGACGAGCGCCTGATGACATACTATGTCAGGGTTGGATTTACACAGGATTCCCACTGGCGAATCTTCTCGTTGCGCAGCGACTATGTCCCTGCTGCGAAGGTCCAGTCCGAAGACGATATTACTGTTTCCGCAGTTGTTCCGGAAAGCAAGCTGCCGCATCTCAATGCACGTTACGCGAAGCAGCTTGGCTACAAATTGATCTCGAAAGAGAATCCTGAACTCAGACTATTTCAACGGCCTGACGATGCAATCCATCGCGGCTTCGACAAACAGACGGAGCAAGACTTCAGTAAGAAGGGGAACTTTTTCTCTAACTTCGAGCCGTTGACCGCATCGGACGCGCAAAAATTACTGGCAGAGCCGATTAGTTTCAGCGCGTTTACGGAACCAATGCAGCATGTTATCAAAAAGGCGGCGGACGGAGACGGCTTTTTCGTATCGTCGGCGCATCCGAGAATAGTTGATGGAAAACCGTCGAAGAATCCGCGCTATCTGCAAATTCGGCCGGATATAGCCCAGCCCCGCGCTACATACCTGGCCCAAACAGGCGCACGTCTGTACCGAGGTTTGACTCCCGAAGAGCCGCTTTACAACCCGGTGAATTCGGTGCTGCCCGGTCGGCGGCTTAATCCTCCGGACCAAGCGGCGGGGATTCGATCGCTAGCTGTTTACGGCCCGATTCATTTCCAGGAGACCCCGGAACTGTTCATGGAGAATATCAGCAGTCTTACCGGAAAGTCCCCATCCACTACTGGCGCCGGTTCCGAGGGCGCTTTAACCAAGGGGCCTTTCAATGCGCTCCCGCCGATTATCGATCTCAATAATGCGCTCGTTTCGCAGATCATCACAGGATCCAACAGTTTCGTCACCGCCGCGGGCTATGTAGGACCGAATTTGCGTGTCGACCATGATATTAGCCTGTTGGTTCCTGAAGTTTGGGCAAGAATCGACCCGCATGAACGTGAACTCTCATTCCTGCTGAAAAACAACTACCTTGAGCCATGTGTCGACTTCGAATACAATGGGCAGAAAGTGCTTGCAAGCCGCCTTGGATATCGCATCACATTGCACTTCGTGAGCGCCTTCTTCGGCAGGGTTTTCGACAATCCCAACGACCTATTCACGAATGAAATGCTTCGTCCTGAGCTGCAGGACATGGAATCGTATGTAGACGGTATCGACAATATTGTCAGCACTCAGAAGAGCATTGCCGAGAACTACTTTGCCGACGGCAGCATCGAATACGCTTGTCCTCCCCTGCGAGCCATACTGCATATCATGAAAGACGGTCATTACGACGGAGCTTTGGTTTCTGACCCTTCGTTCCGCTCGCTCTTTACCCTCGAATCGCTTGTGGAGTCGGACTGGTATCAGAAGCGCCTTGAAGCGCAGCAAATAATCGATGAAAATTTATGGCGAAAGCATCTATCGTATCTGGACAGCCTTTTGACCTCCAGCGGGTGGATCGATGAAGAATCGAAATCGCAGTTATCGACCAAGATCAAGATATGCGAAGAGAAACTCGCTGAGATCACATCTTCTACATATGTCGCTTCTCTTCGAGGGTATATAGGCGCAGACCCCGCCGTACTTCCCGCTTAGTTTGCAGCTAACGGCGCAGGATGAAGTTGGTCGTTCAAATATTGCAGTACACGCGAGTGATATGACACTTGATCGACTGGCTGACCGTCGGCGGTGAAATCGCTGCTAATCGGAATGTATGCGAAGTTCTTTCCGCCGTCGTAAAGCGACTGAGTCAGACGGAGCGATCCGATGAAGTTGACGCTGTTTTGCGATGCATCTTGCAAGATCAATGGAGGCCGAGTTAAGCTGTCAGTGTAAGTGAGAAGATCGGCCGCTTTATACCCTACAGGGTCGACCTCCGGAGTATCGAGATATCGCTCCGCGAAGGCAGTGTCAACCAGCCGCCAATCAACGATCGGCGAAACGGCGACGGCACATGTGAAGATATCCGGTCGTCGCGCCAGGGCCATCGCCGCAATGTAGCCGCCTAATCCACTGCCTAGGACTGCGACGCGGCTCATGTCCATCTGCGGCACATCTTTCGCCAATTGAGGCAGCCCCAGCACTTGATCGTTAATTGGAGTTGAGGCTACATTGTACTTAAGAGCCTCCTCGAAGAGTCTGCTCCTGTCAGGAGCGCCATGGCAGTCAATGGCGACGACAATGTATCCCTGGTCGGCATACCATTGCGAATCAAGGTATTCATGAACTCCCGCTACTACGGCGCTGGAGCCTGGAACGCCGTTCTCTCGAACTATCACCGGGTACTGAGCTGACGTGTTGAATTTGGTCGGATAGACCACGGCGGCATCGAGCTCAGGCTCAGTTCCCAATTGAAAAAACTTTACGCTAGGAGCCGCTGAAGGCGTCTGCGCAAGTGACGGTAAGCGAGCGAGGCGAACATCGTTGGCAGTAGCAAAGACATCAGCACCGACTTCGTCATCGCTAAGGGAGTACGTGTCAGCGTAGGAAGCATGATCTGAAGAGAACAAAGCGTAGTGGAGACCGTCGGCATGGGTTAATTGAGTCGCAGCGTCAGCTCGAAAGTCGGTCTGGTAGATTTGGCACTGTGTCGGATCACTCGACGCTTCGAAGTAGATCGTGCCCGTGGACTCGACAACATCGTCGATTGAACGTACATGCATACCAAGAGGTGTTATCGTCCGTACGAGTTCGCCTTTCGATGAATAGAGCTCGATCTGCCAATCTCCGTGCCGGTTTGTTAGCCAAAGAAAACCGCTGCCGTCGGACAGCCAGTATGGTACGCGGCTGAGATCGCTATGTTCATAGTCCGGCGCTGCGCTCACCCACGCTGAACCGGTCTGCTTTACCAAAGCTTGTACGGCCCCGGTAGTCGGCGAAACGGCCAGCATAGACTCTTCTTTTTGGTCGCGTGCATCGACGACAAGGCTGAGAGGAGCGTTTTTAAACTGCCAAACCACGCGTAGGACATAAGGGAAGAAATCGCTGTTGTACTTCGCCCAAACGGTACTACCGCCGGTAATCGGAACGATACCAATTCTGACCGCAGCGTTCGCCGTTCCGGCGAACGAATAGTGGATGGTGACCGGTGCGCGGTCGGTGTGGTTAAAATCGACCAGATGAACTGGAGTTACTTCGGATGTATCCGACTCTTCGTACGCAATGTATGCGGAATCGGGTGACCACCAAAAGCCAGACGTGCGGCCGAAGTCTCTTTCCGACACAAGGTCCGGAAGGCCATGCGTGAGACTTTCGCTTCCGCCGGTTGTAACCTGACTAGAAGCTCCGCTCGAAACGTTTATAACGACAATATCGTTGTTTTTGACCGCCGCAATATATCTACCGTCTGGAGAAAGAACCGGATCGATATAACCCGTGCCGGCAAATACAAGCAGACGCCGATCTTGAACACGAATAACAAAGATTTTGCCGGCGTAAGGAACGAGTATTTCCTTTCCGTCTTTGGAAACCTGGAAACTGGTGAGGCCTTTCCGCGATAAACCGATTACGGCAGGATCGAGTATTTTCTGCGTCACTCCCGTGGAAGTGTCGAGCATGAAGAGACAGCGGAAGTTGTCCGTCGGCCCGCTGCGGAGGAAATACACGTCAACTCCTCCAGGGCCTGGGACCACCGACTCCGGAAGTCCGTTGGTATACTGATCGGTCGTCGTCAAGCTCTGTAGTGACGACTGTGCGGAAGGGGAAATGTCAGCAGAGACGTGATTGGCCGTTAATAAGAACAAACCGAGCAGGACAAGGCCGGACCGAAATTTCCATGACATAGTGGACAGCTCCTAGAGAAAACTCTGTGATCTAGGATAGCATATCCAGGCAATCATTGCAGTTCGGGCGACAGAACGAAAGATGTGCGGCTGCAGGATTTTGATACAAAAAGAAGCCCCCGATACAGCTGGGGGCCTGAACATAATATACGACATTTCAACCGTGTTTGTCACCTGCCTGTTAAACGATTTTATCCGCGATCAACGTCAACGCGGTTTTGCAGTTCATTACGGAAACTGCGCATAGCTTCGACTCCTACCGTTGCAAGCGCAACGACGGTATCTCCGGCGCCGTAGTAGATGTGCATAACGCCGTCGCGGACGAAGAGACCGGTTGGAAAGATGATTGCACGATTTGCTTCACTGAACTCATATGGTTCCTTGGGCTCCATCAGCCAATACGGCCAACGCGCGACGACTTTACGAGGTTCGTCTTTGTCAAGCAGAACCATTCCAACACGGTAAATCCAGCCTTCACTGATCGCCTGAACTCCGTGATAGATCAGGAGCCAGCCGTGCTCGACTTCAATCGGAGTCGGACCGCACCCGACCTTACCGTCTTGCCAGCCAGGCTTATCCGATTCTTCCACAACACATGTCGGTTCGCCCCAATGGAGCAAATCATAGCTTGACGACATCCAGACGGCTTCCAGCGGACCGGCGGTTGGACGGTGCAGCAGACGAAACTGGCCGTCGAATTTGCGAGGAAGAACTGCGGCGTCTTTGTTATACGGATGGATAATCACTCCCATTCTCTTGGCTATTTTAAAGTCTTTCGTACTAGCCAAACAGACGGACGCGCCAAGCCTCGAGGAGCCGACGTAAGTAACGAGATACTCTTGAGTATCTTCCATATAGGTGAGACGCGGATCTTCACAGCCGTGGTTATCGTACCACTCAGCACTGTTGTTTGGCGACAACAATGGCGTCGGTTCAATTTCCCAGTTCCCAATGCCGTCGCTGGAACGAGCGACGAAAAGGTGTGATTTGTCATTGTTGTCGATCACTCGTAACAAAAGGAGGACGGTGTCTTCGATCAAGACGGCCGCCGGATTACATACCGATTTGCAGGCTATCGGCATATCCGCCGGGGTAAGAATGGGGTTGGCAGGATGCCGGACGAACAACGAACGGGCTGACATTTCGTACGGTCCGAACGAACCGTCGTCATCAGAAGTTTGCGCAACTGCCGTTTGGGAGGTGGATCCATCTGCCATGCTTCAGGTAACAACCTGTCTGCGCGTAATGGTTCCTAAGTTTTTTCCTAGAACTGAGCGCTGCCCATGTCGAAACGGATCCGTCGATCGACGCTGTCCCAGTAGAAGTTAAGCTCCCGTGATCCAATGCGTCGGCCAAGAGAGAGCTCCATATCTTGGTACCCTAAGCCTGCGTACTGGCTGAAGTTCTCGTCCATCCCGAAAGTCCAGATTGAGGTCGGAAAGAAGTTAAGAGCCGCCGTAAAACTGCTGCTACCCAGCGGCTCACTTAGGCTGGAGGTAATACTGCTGTTCCATTTATTGCTCTTCGGGGCCAGATTGAACGACAGGCTGTAGTTACTCTGGTTCACTATTGGCTGCAGCGCGACTGGTTCGGTTACTCCGCTCTGAAGGTTCTCGGCCACTGGATCGTGTGAGAACGAATAGGTGAAAGTGCTGTTAGTTGTGCTGCTGAATCGAGTTGACATGGTCAGCACGGCATTCGCTACCACTCCGGTCGCACCTGTATTATTCGATGACGATTGTGAAAGATTCAACGAGTCGCTCAACTGAGAGAAATTGCTTAACTTTAGCGGCGATGAAAAAAAGTTCATCCCCGCGCTCTTGGTTGATACAGTCTGTGTCGATGACGGGCCGTAGGGGACGAAGGAGCGAACCAGACTGGTGTTCATAGTGAGCGCAGTCGAATAAAAGAGACCGTGTACTTGATTGCCGGACAATCGGTGCGCACTGGACTGGAGATAGCTGTCTATATCTTCCTGACTTGAGCTGTAGCCATAGACTGCGGCCGTGTTTGTTTGAGTCGCGGTCACATTGACTGAGTAGCCTCGCATTTGCTGGACGATATTGGTCGAGGCAAAAAGGCTGTTGTGCTCAGGTATATCCACGTAGAAGTAACCATGCAAGTTGTTATTGAATTGCTCCGTGTGAGTCCATGATGCGCCCCAGTCGTTGCGAGACAGTCCCATGACATTGAACGTGCCGTTCGTCTTTCCATCGAAGCTGCCGTACTTCTCTACATAGTCTAATGCAAGCCCCTGTCGTCCGTTGTAGTAGGTGCCATCCTGCTGGGCAGCCGCGGTACTCCTTAGATAGAACGCCGAAGTCGATTTCGGCGATACCGAAGAATAGTAGGGAACATCCAGAAAGAGACCGTCGGAACCGTAACCGACCAGTTGCTGTCCGAAAAGCTCGTTTGTACCCAATGGCATTATCTGGTAAGGCATCGATACGATGTGCTTGTTGTCGACATAAACGGAAGCGTGTTTAAGCTGGATTCTATCGTTCATTCTCACGGCGACCGAAGATGCGGTGACCAGCACACGGCTGGCGGAGATATCGACGAACTCCAGCGCCGAGCTGTTGAAGTCCTGGTGATCTAATGGCTTAACGGACAAATCGGAACCTGAAACGGAAACGTTTTGAACCGTCCGGCCGTCACCTAAATCATCAACAATTGCTTCACCTGAACCGGAAAGGATGCTGTACGCGAGAAGACGGACTGACAACTGTGTATGGCCGCGCTGGAGAATAGCATTTCGCGCCCTCACCTGACCGGTTGCCATATCGGCCTGTAGTGCATCGCCAACAATGACCAAACCTCTATAGCTGAACTTTACTCCGCGATCTTTTCCGGATGCGTCGATCACCATGCTGTCGGCACTATAGGCGAGATAATCGGAACTTGCTACTCTAATCCAATCCGCCTCGCCCTGGTCCGTGTTTGCAAGGTCCTTATCGCCCGTAAATTCAACCTGGAACTGCCCATTGCCGCTCCCAGCGCTGCTGATATAGGTTGCTGACACCGTCGCATATCCTGGTACTGGGCTGGATGTCAAGGTGACGCGCGCGATACCGCCGGCCGAGGCGACAGCGGCCTGGCTGATTGTTCCGCCCGTCGTAGAGAATCGGACGATGGTTCCATCGGGAACCTGCTGTCCATTGATACCGGATATCGTGGCCGTTATGGTTGTAGCACTGCGTCCGTCGGCCATGATGACACCGGGCGAGGCGTTCATGAGCACGGTTGCTTCCTGCGCTCGCAAGGCTGAGGTAAAGGATACCATCGCCAGGATCGCTAAGATAGGCAGCAAAAGACGGCGTAAAATCATTGCGTTAAAGATTGCATCTAACATAAACTAAATCTGGTCACCGTTGAAGTTGCGATGACCAGAACATAACGTTTATGGGGGCGCCGGAGGCCCCGTTGTGGTAGTCGTGGTTCCGGTTGAACTGATGATTCCTGTGCTTCCGCCGGTGGAGCCTGATGTGCTGGAAGAAGTTGAACTGTTGCTGTTTGATCCGCTTGAGTGTGAATGGTTATGTATCAGCACCAGCGCAAGGGCGACTGTCAGGAGGAAGAGTAGTCCGGCGCCGAATTTCGTTCCATCGCCTTTCGACGAATGCACTGCGTTGGCATTAGTCGGTCGTCCCAACTGAGGGCCCACAACTGCAGCCACGAGTTTGCCGGCGGCATTATCGATTGCATCGGACTGAATTGCTTGCGGATCGTAGGTTGTGCTTGCAGGAGCCGCGACACCTGACACATTGGCCTGCTTAATCGATGCGCCTGTCTCCGTATCG
>PLAD01000024.1 GCA_003134215.1 Armatimonadota bacterium | reverse complement strand
GCTTCTACGCGCACGCGAAAAGTGCCGTCGGGGATAGAGTCAAAACGATAAGCGCCGTGAGTGTCGGACCGGGTGCTCTGCGACTTTTGGGAGCCGTCCTGTTGCAGGTAAACGGTTACCGATGGCAAAGGAACGTCATTCGTGTCCCGAATGATACCTTGAACCGTTGCTGTTTGTCCCAGTATTAAGAGCAGCAAAATTAAAGTCATGGAATTTGCTCGAGGGCACGTTGCACTAATGCGTCGTCTGGGCTTTTTTGAAGTAACTCGGACAGGAGGGAGCGAGCCTTGCTTGAATCGCCCTCTAATACGTAAACCCGAGCGAGATTGAGATACGCTTGATTGAAAAGAGGCGCAACGCGAATACACTCTTCGAATGCAGCTACAGCTTCGTTGCGGTGTCTTGTTCGTAGGTATAGAATCCCCAGATTATTCAGCGCCTCGGGATAGCCAGGACGAAACTTCAAGGCTCGTTGCAGATAATCGTAAGCTTNNATCGGAGGAATCGGTTTGCGCAAAAACCATGCCAAGACTATAGTTCACCTCCGGATCTTCAGGGCTCAGTTGCAGGACTTGCTCTAGTGTCTTGCGGGCGTCCTCCCAGCGTTTTTGCTGGCGATAAGCGTTGCCGAGATTCAAAAGAGCAATCGTGTAATTAGGGTTGCCGTCTAAAGCTGATTTGAAATAGCCGATAGCGGTTGCGAGCTGGCCGGACCGCGTAGCAATTAGGCCCAGGTTGTTCCATGCATTGGAAACAGTATCGGGGTAGCCAGCCTTCATGCTTACGGCATGCTTGAAACTCGCTTGCGCCTCCTCCACTTTGTCTAATTTTAGATAAGCGCTCCCCAAACCGTAGTGCGCTTCAGCACTGTCAGGATCGTTTTGAACGGCTGACAAGAAGGCTGACTGGGCTTGAAGATACAAACCTTTCTGGAAAAAGGCAGAACCAAGTGTCAGATAATTTCTCCCGCTTTCGTATGTCTCACTGTTACCAGGGAAGGGAAGCGCAGACTTCTTTGCTGTCTTGCAATCCCGTTCCACAGTGGCCGCATCAAGCGAACCCTGGTAAACCTTGACGATTTCGCCCGCCGGATTAATCAGAAATGAGGTCGGACGAGTTAAATCTCGATGCCGGTCGAACAAGTAGCGATAGATTACGTTGTAAACGGCAGCCGTTTTAGGATCGGTCACTTCGATGACCGTGAAGCGAAGGTCTCGTTCTGTCCAGTGCGATTGGGATCGGTTGAAATTCAAAAGTACAAATCGTCCCGGTGATTGCTCCGGCGCAGCCAACGGAGACACTAGCCAGGTCTCTACGTCAGTCGGCAGCGGTTCGGAATGTTGCTCCTGATGAAAGGGCAGAGGGGATATCGAACGAAACGGTTCGAGCAACGAAGGTGTCGCGAGAGACTCCTCGAGAAGAACTCTGTGGTCACTCGGAATTCTCGGGAAATGCTGGACGTGACCGCTGGGCCAGCGAACAGAAAGAGATACCGGGCCTTTTGTTTCTCCCAGGCCGAAGAAAAGTTCCTTGCTGTGCTGTGATAGAAATCCGGAACCCGCTTGCAGGAGCTTAGTCTGCTTGCCGGTCGCAGTCTCTAACGTCACCGCCGCACCTATAGCGTCGCGATTGCTCCCGGACCCACCGCGAAGGCGGACCGTCACAGATGCAGGTAATTCGGAGATAACGTTCCGCAGAAGGCGCAACTGAGGCCCATTGCGATTCTTAAGGAAAATCTCCTGGCGGCCGTCATGATCGAAGTCAGCCAGCGCAAAAGACCGGCCGTCCTCGAGAAAATCGAGTCCGATAGCTCCAGAGACATCGGTGAACGTTCCATCCCGATTGTTGGCATAAAAGACATTGCGTTCATAACCGCTCCAGGTGTAATCGGAGCGGATAAGGTCGTTTATCGTATTCCAGCCCTGTTCGTAAGCGCTGGATGGCCTCGGAGTGTCAGGGGAATTTGCCACCACCTGTCGCCAGAAGAAGCTGTTCAGATCTTCGCTGACTGGGCCCGATACCATTCCATTGGCGATATAGAGATCCGCATGGCCATCATGATCGAAGTCCAAAGCGTCGCTTGACCACGACCAGCGCCCCATACCGACACCTGCTTTCGTAGAAATATCGCGGAACGTTCCATCCCCAGCGTTATGAAGCAGTGAGTTGCCCATCGCATGTTTCCTATTGAGTGTCCGAGACTGCGGCGAGCTATTCTTCCCAAAGGCGTCCTGCATGGTTATGCGCTGGCCTGCCGCAGTCCACATGTTCGCAACGTACAGGTCCTGGTAGCCGTTATTGTCATAATCGAGCCAGCTGACACTCATGCCGGCCCCTACATCTTCTACCCCACATTGAGCCGCAACATCGTCAAACGTTCCGTTGCCCTTATTGCGATAAAGGTTCTTACGGCCGAAGTCATTAACAACATAAAGATCCGGCCAGCCATCTCCATTCGAATCTCCCCAGCCGCAACAGAAACTGTAGCGTGTATTGTTTTGATTCAACCCCGATTCAGTGGTGGCGTCACGGAACGTGCCGTCGCCGTTGTTGCGCATCAGAAAATTAGGAGGTCCGTTTTCCGCATCGTAGTAGGGCAGCGGATAGTTGTACTGACCGCTGCCTTGATAAAAAGCGTAGAGACAGAAGTAAATATCGAGAAGTCCGTCGCGATCGTAGTCCGCGGCGGCCGCGCCAGTGAATGTGCCCCTCGGAGGAGTAGCGAAGTGAAAGGCATCCGGCTTGAGTGAGAATTTGCCGTTCCCTTTGTTCTCGAACAGCAAGGGCCCGTTATTGCGAACTATCACTACATCCTGTCTGCCTTTGTTGCTGAAGTCGGCAAATATCGCACACGAAGTGTTATCCAGCAGTGCCAGGTTCGACTTTTCGGTTATGTCCTCAAACGTGCCATCACCTCGGTTGCGATACAAACGATTGGGNNTTACAGTTCGCCAATAATCGACGCCACGACCCAACTGCTCAGAAAAAGAGCCCGCTTTAGAGAAGGACTGCAAGGCAACGTCAACAAAGCATCGTGCTGCCGAGCGGATTCGTGCTTGTTCAGCCACTTGCCAGTGCGACAGTTTGTAGTCGCGCCAATCCATTCGCCACAGGCCAGACCTCTGCTCGCGGTAAAATCCTTCTCCACTACCCACTAGCTGAAACTGGACTAGAGTCTGGAGGTCCTGTGGGGTACCACTGATGGAAGTGACTTCAAGCTCCAACGTTTGAAGTTCACTTAAACC
>PLAD01000315.1 GCA_003134215.1 Armatimonadota bacterium | reverse complement strand
CGTGCGGTGTGGTGAGGTCGAACGCCATCCCGTTAAGCGCGATCAACGATACGCGGCGCGCCTCCAGTTCATTCAGCGTCGCCAGCAGGTCAGTCGTGCTGCGGCCCCAGCGCGACAACTCCGTGACGAGCACGGCGTCGATATTCCGTGCTTGGGCAAGTGCCATCACTTTGCGCCGCTCCACACGATCCAGTTTCACCCCTGAACCGGTTTCTTTGAACGTTCCGACGACCTGGTAATCGGCACGGGCGGCGAAGGCGGACAGATCCCGCTCCTGGCGAGCGCAGGACTGATCGGTGGTCGATACCCGGCAGTAAATGGCGACCCGTTGTCCCAGTTGAACCCTCCTCGCCGGGCAGCCCAAAAATCAAAGTTTTTCAATGGGTACAGACCGTAGCGAATAGACTATACCCTATTTGGGACAAGTGGGGAGGGGAAAATCGCTGCGCCGGCTCACTCGGCGCCCTCCTGCTGCTCATATCGTGGGTTCTTAAATGCCAAGATCGAAAATATTCAACACGTTGGAGTGGGAGGAATTCGAATCGCCGCCAGTGTTTAGCGCCGGGGACCGTAAGCGGTTCTTCTCCATGCCCTCGTCGCTCGAAAATGCCCTGGTCGATCTGCGAACACCTACAAACAAAGTTTGCTTTTTAGTGGCGGCCGGCTATTTCAAGGCCCGGTATAGATTCTTTCCCAGACAATTTCGTCCAAACGATATCGCCTATGTGGCACGGCAGATCGGCGTAGATCCACTTCAAATTCGCATCGGGGCTTACAGTAAGGAGAGCTGTGCCCGGCACCAACGTATGATCTTGAGCCATTTTGGTTTCGCTCCGTTTGACAAAGCCGCAGGTATTTTGGCTGCGGGAGAGATTACGGATCTAATCGAAGTTCAATTGCGGCCCAAGCTGGTTCTTCTCGAAATACTGCAAATCCTAATTCGGCGGAAGATCGAAACTCCGAACTACAATACTCTTTCCAGCCTGATCATCGCGGCGATCAATCGCCAGCAACGCAAACTCAGCCAAATCATTACAATCGGCCTGAGCGAGGAGCAGCGCGTCAGACTCGACGAACTACTCAAAAAAGAACCAGGAGAGGACGAAAGCCCCGGCTGGCGCTATCGCCTGACCCTGCTCAAGAAACCATTCCAGTCAACCCGACCGTCGAAAATCAAAGCCAATCTGGCCGACTTGACCACGTTGCAGTCTCTCTATTTGGACTTGCTGCCTCTCGTTCAGCGCCTTCACATGAGTTACCAGTCGATCCGATATTACGCATATTTCGTTATAAAGTCTCAAATCCCCCAGATCTCACGACGAGCCGACGAAGAACGATTTCTGTATCTTATTGCATTCATTGTATATCAGACATTCAAACTGAACGACACATTGATCGATACATTGCTTCTTTCAGTACAAGCGGCAATCAACGGCGCCGAGAAGGACCAGAAGGAGGTCTATTTTGAGGAGCGTAACAAACGCACTACGTCCTTCTCGGTATTAGCCGATCAACTGCGTCAGGACGTGGAGAAGACGCTCGCCTCCATTCGACATATTCTGGCCAATGCCGAATTGAGCGACAGCGGCAAGCTCTCCTTGATTGACGCGCTACTGCAGGGCGAAACCGTCCAGGCTGCCTCGATCGAGGCGAACATAGAGGAGTTTAAGCAGAGCGCGGGGAGAATTCAGCAAGGCCAGGGCTATCTAACTTTTCTGGAGGACCGCTCCTTGAAGCTGCAGCACCGCGTCGCCGATATTGTGCGTCAGGTGCGGTTTGCGCCGGAATGCGGGAAACCGGCACTATGGAAGTCTTTGCAAAACTATCAGACGAAGGAAGGAAACATCGACAAAACGGCACCCACTGATTTCCTGTCCACCGAACAGCGGGCGGCACTGACCGCATCGGACGGGAAGTTTCGCGTGTCGCTGTACAAGGCTCTACTGTATGTGGAGATCGCCAATGGCATAAAGTCGGGTGTTCTAAACTTGATCCACTCAGAGAAATATCGCTCCCTCGACGAATATCTGATTCCGAAATCCGAATGGACGAATCGTCGTACGGAGTATTTGCAGCGCGCTCAACTTGTAAAATTCGCTGATTGCAACACGACGCTGAGAGAACTGGAAAAAGCGCTCGATGACCGTTACCAGAAGACCAACCAGAATCTCCAGGCCGGCCAAAATCCGTATCTGACGATCCGTTCAAACGGTAGCTTTCATATCCGAACGCCAAAGCAAGAGGAGACGGAAGCCTTGTCACTGGGGATGTTTTTCCCAGAGCGCAAGTACATATCTATGCTTGAAATGCTGGCAACAGTTGATCAGGCAACAAGCTTTCTGGAGGAATTCGAGCATTGGGGCGTCAAGAACCAACGTATCGTACCATCGAGAAAGACCCTTCTTGCAGGGATCATAGGCTTCGGATGCGATATTGGTCATCGCAAGCTGGCCCAGATTTCTAAACAGATCGAGGAGGTCGACCTCGCTCACGCGGTCAACTGGCACTTTTCACTTCAGAACGTGCAGGATGCCAATGACCGTATTCTTCGATTGACCAACAGCATGAACCTGCCGAATATATACCGCCGCAAGTCCGACAAGCTGCACACATCCAGCGACGGACAGAAACTCGAAGTAGCCGTGGATTCACTAAACGCAAATTACTCATTCAAGTATTTGGGCAAGGACAAGGGCGCCAGCGTCA
>PLAD01000084.1:5213-10070 GCA_003134215.1 Armatimonadota bacterium | reverse complement strand
CTATGTCCCAACAGAAGCCAACTTTGTGTTGATCGATGTCTCGCGCGACAGCCGAGTTGTCTTCGACCAGTTACTACAGCTTGGAGTCATCATTCGCGCAGGGTACGGACTTGGATTGCCGAACCATATTCGCGTCTCAATCGGCACGCAGGAGCAGAATGAAAGGTTCCTGTCGGCGCTCGATGAAATATTAAAAGTTTAAATTATTACCGAACACTTAGTAGTATGTTTCGGAACAAGGAGTTAGTGCGTGATCATTGTTATTCGTAAAGAGGCTTCTCGTGAGCAGATCAGTGAAGTAGAAGAGACGCTGAAGGAACTCGGGTACGGAGTCCATCCCATTTACGGTGTCGCGCGGACCGTCATCGGCGCGGTCGGCGCTCCCGGACAGGACAAGGAAGAGGCGGCAGCTCAGCTGCGCGCGTTGCCCCATGTGGAGGATGTCGTATTCATCCTCAAGCCGTACAAATTCGTCGCTAAGGAATATAAGCCCGAGAAGAGTACAGTCACCGTTGGAAATGTCGTCATTGGTGGAGATAAGGTCGTCATGATGGCGGGCCCCTGTACTGTCGAATCACAGGAGCAGCTTCTGACTACTGCACGAGCGGTTGCTGCAGCGGGCGCCACTATATTGCGCGGAGGAGCCTACAAGCCGNNTGGGTTTAGAAGGTCTGAAGCTTTTAGCGGAAGCGCGCGAAGAGACGGGCCTTGCGGTCATAACGGAGGTTATGCATGTCCGCCACATCGAACAAGTCGCCGAGTATGCAGATATTCTGCAGATCGGCACACGCAACATGCAGAACTACGAGATCCTTGAAGAAGTGGGCAAAGTCAATAAGCCAGTCATGCTCAAACGAGGGATGACGGCGAAGATTGAAGAGTGGCTGCAAGCGGCTGAGTACATCGTGATCGGCGGAAACAAGGATGTCATCCTTTGTGAGCGAGGGGTTCGAACGTTTGAGCAGTACACTCGTAACACTCTGGACCTATCGGCCGTCCTAGCAATCCGTGAACTGTCGCACCTGCCGGTTGTCGTAGACCCGTCACAGGGGACAGGGCGTTCATCAATGGTGCCGGCGATGTCGAAAGCGGCAGTCGCAGTCGGAGCCGATGCACTGATTGTCGAAGTACACCCTCACCCGGAGAGAGCGATCAAAGACGGAGCCCAAAGTATTACCATACCGGCGTTCCAGAAGCTGATGCAGGAACTGCCCGCGGTCGCGGAAGCGGTCGGCCGGTCTCTTTAGTTCTCTAGCTTGTTCGGCCGAGCGCATACTCGGCCAGCGAGCAAAGCGAGTCGCGGTACTGTGAGGCCGGAAGCAGATGCGTGATCTGCGACTGTGCTTCGGCGACCTGACGTACCGCGGCAGCCCGCGCATACTCAAAACCGTTGAACTCGTGGATTGTTGCTACAACCTGCTCGATGGCTTCAGGAGTAAGTGTCTCGGGATCTTGTATCCAACCCGCAATCTGTTCTTTGCGTATATCTTCGTCACCGAGCTGTCGGTAAGCGGCGATCAGGGGAAGTGTCATTTTTCCTTCGCGCAGGTCCGAACCTCGCGGCTTGCCAGTTACTTTCGGATCGCCCAGGAAGTCCAGAAGGTCATCCGCGATTTGAAAGGCCAATCCTAGCGACAGGCCGTAGTCGCTCAACGCCTGCCTGACGACCGGGGATGCTTCCGAGAGAACTGCGCCAACCTCGCAGCAGCCTGCAATAAAGCCGGCGGTTTTACGTTTGATTATGTCGAAGTAGGTCTCTTCCGAGGTGTTCGGGTCGCCCTGCGCGGTGATCTGCAATACCTCGCCTTCACTGAGACCAACAGTCACCTTGCTGAAGATTCGAATAACCTCTAGCACCCCTTCTCGGGCTGCAAGGTAGATGCTCTTGGCAAGAAGGTAGTCGCCGACAAGAACACTGATTTGGTTGCCGTAAATGACATTTGCCGTCGGCCGGCCGCGGCGTTCATCGGTATTGTCGACTACATCGTCATGGATCAGCGATGCCATGTGGATCAGCTCGACGGCCGATGCGGAGGCATAAACAGTCTGGGATGGAAAGGCGTTTTTGACGCTTCGAGCACTGAGGAGAACAGCGGCGGGGCGCAGGCGTTTGCCTCCTGCAGACAGCGTGTGTCCCGAGATCGCATAGGCTGCCCGAACGTCCGAGCGGATTTCCTCGTTAAGCTTCGTTTCAACCGCGGCGAGGTCGGCTTGTATGGGATCGAGAAATGAAACCAAGGGAATTGGTCGATCGCTTTCTAAATTCGTTTGAGCCGCAGCAACTGAGGACATTTTGTTCAACTTCCTAAACCGACGGTCCGAGCCAAAGTACTAATTTGGTCACAACAGCTCAGGCTGGTCTGACTCCCACATGCACGCAAACCAAGCCGAATGTCAGGTCCCTGGTTCGAATGTCTACAAGACCAGCCTGACGCATCATCTCGGTAATTTCATCCCGTGTCTTCCAGCGGGCCATCGATTCCGGTAAATAAGTATAGGCCTCCGGCCTGCCGCTGATCAGCCCTCCGACAGTCGGTAGTATCGTTTTGGAAAAGAGACCGAATGCTGACTTGAATAGCCGCGACAACGGCTCGTCCTCTCGCGGATGCGAAAACTCAAGGCACACGACTCGCCCCATCGGCTTAACCACTCGGCACATCTCCGACAGCGCCTTCACCGGGACGGCGACATTTCTGAGACCAAAACCGACAACCGCCGCATCGAACTCACGGTCGGGAAACGGGAGGTTCGTCGCATCAGCCTGTACAACTGAAATATTATCTGCTGCGAACTTCGCCCTGCCGCTCTCCAGCATCCCTGAGGAAAAGTCGCTGGCTGTCACTTTGCCTGAACTGCCCACGCGGTTTCGTAGTTCGCGTGCGAAGTCTCCCGTTCCGGAGCACACGTCAAGTGCGGTGTCACCGATTGTCAACGCAGCGCAACGTGCAGCAAATTTTCGCCAGCCTCGGTCCAACCGCACTGATAAAACCGAGTTGAGGAGATCGTACCGCGGGGCGATGGCATCGAACATATCTGCGACATATCGCGCTTTTTCAGACGGTTCGACCGACTGGTCCAACACTCGGATTCCGCTCAAATTGGTCTTTTCGACGGACATTGTGAAATCCTTCTCAATCTATGGACAGGATTATACCTTCGGTATGGTTAAACTAGAACGAGAGGGAACGCTTGTAAGTTCCATTGCAGGAGACATTGTACGATGCGATTTGAAATGAGTGCGACAACGATTCTTGGAATTAGAAGAGACGGTAAAGTGGCAATTGCCGGTGACGGGCAGGTGACGATGGACAAAACCATCTTTAAACACTCGGCCAAAAAGATCCGGCGGATGTATCAGGGCAAAATACTTGCCGGCTTCGCGGGAAGCGCGGCCGATGCGCAGGCCCTTGCCGAGCGGTTTGAGGCGAAATTGGAAGCGAGCAGCGGCAACTTGAAACGCGCTGTGATCGAGTTCGCAAAGGAGTGGCGCAGCGATAGAGTGCTGCGAAAATTCGAGGCGTTGATGATAGTCGCTGATGCCGATTTGTTATTGGTACTGTCCGGCGACGGAAACGTCATCGAACCAGACGACGGTATCGCGGCGATCGGCTCCGGCGGCCCATATGCTCAGGCGGCAGCAAAAGCTTTGCTGGAAAATACTGCTCTTTCCGCAAGAGAAATAGCTGAGAAGTCACTGCACATAGCTGCCGAAATCTGTATCTACACCAACGATCATATTACGGTGGATGAACTTTAGGATGTCTCTTTCGCAATTGAAAGGGTACTGCATGGCCACGACCTCAGTGAGAATCTCACGGGATAGGGTCTATCCGGTACAATGATCTACTCACCGTATTACATTAACAGGTAGCTTTAAGACAATGCTCGAAGAACTAACCCCGCGGCAGATTGTTGCTGAATTGGACCGTTATATCATCGGTCAGAATTCGGCTAAGCGCGCGGTCGCGATCGCACTGCGAAACCGATATCGACGGAGACTGCTGTCGGACGACCTGCGTAACGAAGTCATTCCTAAGAACATTCTTATGATCGGCCCGACCGGTGTAGGTAAGACCGAAATTGCACGACGGCTGGCGCACCTTGCTCGCGCACCCTTTATAAAAGTAGAAGCAACAAAGTTCACCGAAGTTGGCTATGTCGGCCGGGATGTCGATTCGATGATTCGCGACCTCGTCCAGGAAGCAGTGAGGATCGTCGAGCGCGAGAAGATGGATGAAGTTCAAGACAAAGCTTCGGCTCGCGCGGTTGAAAGGATCGTCGAAATCCTCCAGCCTCGACCGCGCAGCAAAGTCCAGCAGGTGGCGGGTCAGGTAGGTCAGCAGGCGGACGCGTTCGCCGAAGTGATTTCGCAGCTCTTCAGGAATGGCGGCGCCGGCGAGGAATCGTCCGCTAAGTCATCGACATCCCCTCCTCAAGCGCCCGAGCCTGAACCGGTGCAGGACGAGGTCGAAACGAAGCGGCAGGAGCAAATCGAGAGAATCAGGAATCGACTGCGCGAGCAAGTATTGTCGGGTGTTCGCGACGATGACGATATCGAAATCGATGTCGAAGATTCAGTCCAGATGCCAATGATGCACGTTATGGGCGGTCCGGAAGGCGGCCAAGACGGTAGCGGCGGAATGGACATGCAGAACATGCTTGGTTCACTGATACCTCGTCGACGCAAAAAGCGAAAGGTGACGATCAAAGAGGCGAAGGAGATACTGAGCAAAGAAGAAGCGCAGGCGATGATCGATACCGACCAAGTCAACAGAGAGGCGATCGAGCGAGCGGAACAGACCGGAATAATATTTGTTGATGAAATGGACAAAATTGCCGGCCGCAGCGGCGACGGCG
>PLAD01000084.1:0-5195 GCA_003134215.1 Armatimonadota bacterium | reverse complement strand
CGGAACTGCAGGGACGGCTGCCAATCCGCGTTGAGTTGGATAGCCTGACTCGCCACGACTTCAAGCGTATCTTAACCGAGCCGCGCAACGCTCTCATCAAGCAGTACACGGCGCTGCTCGCTACCGAAGGACTGACTGTTATCTTTACTGAGGATGCAATCGACGAAATCGCAAAGATTGCGGCCGACGTCAACTCCTCCATGGAAAACATCGGTGCACGTCGCCTGCACACTATCATGGAGAGGCTTATCGAAGACATATCCTTCGAAGCTCCCGATGTCGACGCCAAGACGGTCAATATCGATGCAGATTATGTTCATTCCAAGCTCGATTCGGTGTTGAAGGACGAAGACCTGAGTCAATACGTACTTTGACCGACAGTTAAGAGGTACCGTTTGGCATTAGAAAAATCGGTTGTCGTACAGGGAAAAGACATTGAAGAAGCGCTGCAGCGTGCAGCGCTGTTACTGCACGCGTCTACCACCGAACTTGCTTATGAAGTCATTCAGCCAGGTCTCGTCGACCAGCGCGGTGTCGTCAGAATCCCCTACAAATTGCGCGCTGTCCCGGTTGTCGCCCCGCCCCCTCCTCATGAGGATAGAGAATGGCTGGACGACGACCTTTTCATTCCACCATTCTCCACCGAACAATTGGAAACGATGTCATCTACCGATTTCATCCAGCACATGCAAGCGGCGATTGCCTCTCAGCCTGCAAGCTTGCTGGAACCTGAAGAAACACACACCGAGATTTCATCTAAACCGCTGGAACTGCGCAGCGTCGGCGCATCTGCTGGATCGGTCCAGCATAATGGCGACATCATTATCAACGGAAACGTCGCAAAGGGAGTTTTCATCAACGCCGCGGGTTCGCTGTTTATTGACGGGGACGTCGACGTCGCATACCTCGACGCCAGAGAACACATCAGCATCTCAGGCGGACTTCTGGGCACCGCCAGATCGAAATTCGGCAGTGTCACTTGCCGTTTCGCCCAAGGCGCTTACATTGAAAGCGGTTCACAGATAACGATCCTGGACAGTGTGCTGCACAGCAACCTCATCAGCGCAAGCCTGATCGATGTCGGCAATTCGATTGTCGGGGGCTCCTGCACCGCGCCTCATCTTATTTACGCAAAGATAACCGGCTCGGAAACCGGTGTCATAACAAGGTTGTTCTCTGGAAACAATAGTCGCATTCGAGACGAAGCCGATAGTGTTCGTAAAAATGCGTCTAAGCTGGTGATGAAACTGGGCGAAGTGACGAAAGTTATCAAAGAGCTCGAGCCCAGCGAATCGACGGGACAGCCTGCGAGTTTAGAAGACCGTCTACGCCTGTGGCACGCGATGAGCACGAAGGCAAGGATTAACGACAGATTAGTCGCGCTTTCAAAGCGAAAGACGGCCCTTATTGCGTCGATAGATCAAGATCGGAGCGCCCGGATTAAGATTTTCGACAAGGTTCATCCACAGACCATCATTGAAATCGACGATGTAGGCATGTCGGTGAAAAAGCTGACACAATTCGTTACTTTTTCAAAGGATTACGAAGCAGGCGCACTCAGGGTCACATCATTTAAATAGGTACGGGTCAATAATTTGAAAATACGTGCATTGTTTTTTGCTCATCTTCGCGATGTCGCCGGGGCCGGAGAGCGGGAGTTCGAGTTAAGGGAAGGAGCAACTATCCTTGAATTCGCCGAATATTTGGCCGGCGCTGACATCAGATTTCATGGGATGCTCAGGTACGCGAGGCTGGCAGTGAACGGCGAATGGTCGACCACTGAAACTGTGCTGCACGAGGGTGACGAGGTGGGATTCCTTCCTCCGTCGAGCGGAGGTTAACCCATGCCCTTCGTTCGTCTCACTCGAGAACCATTGGTCTTGGCCGATCTCGTAGCAAGAGTTCGAACCAAAGAATGCGGCGGCTATGTAACGTTTTCCGGTGATGTACGCGACCACGCTTCTGGCAAGCGAGTGCTCGCTCTGTCTTATGAAGCCTACGAGCCGCTTGCCGAAAAGGAACTGCGTCGGCTCGCGTCCGACGCGGAGCTAGGCTTCAGTGCAATTTGCGCGGTAGAACACCGCCTAGGCCCAATTCCTATCGGCGAGACCGCCGTGGCGATCGCAGTAGGCTGCGCCCACCGTTCGGAAGCCTTTGAAGCCTGCCGATGGCTGATCGACACGCTGAAAGCCACTGTTCCGATCTGGAAACGTGAGACTTACGAAGATGGTACCGTCTGGATTGAAGGCGACCAATCCATCAAAACCGACGATGCAGCTTAGTGCGGGAATGCCAAATAATGCTGGTTCGCGGCTACGACTGAGGTAGACGATTCCTAAATAGCTGCCTTAAAGGAAAAAGGGGCCTGATCGTCAGGACCCTTTCTTTGCGGAGATTACTTGCCTCTGCCCGCGCCGCGGGTCTGTATCCGTTGGGCGGGAGGGACAGTTGCTCGGTTGATTCCTCCGTTGAGCGTGGACTTATTCAAGGCTGCGTTTCCAGGCTTATTCTTGCCTGCCGCCAGCGCCCGCCTCTCTGCGCGATTTAGCGGGGGCGAGGTCGGCACTCCTGCTGTGTCACCGGCGTTTTCCGCCGAATCTTGTGGTTCTTCGCTCATAGTGTCTACCTCCGGTCAAACTCAATGGTAACTGATTGTACCGCAACGGATCATCGACTTCGATCACGGCAGTTCGAACTCCGGCGTGGAGTTATTTGTCTCAACGAACACAAGGAGACACGTTCATGAAAATGCCGCACATTCTCGCAGCAGTACTGACCACTATTACATTATCTAACCAATTATTCTGCAGCAGCGCCGCCAACGCCGCACCGCAGCCAGTAGTTGTCGAGCTTTTTACATCGGAAGGATGTTCGGACTGTCCCAGCGCCGATATCCTGCTGGCCGCGTTGGCAAAACACCAGTCGGTTGCCGGTGCACAAATCATCCCGCTGGAAGAGCATATCAATTACTGGGACAATCCAAAGCACTGGGTAGACCCCTATTCGCTAGCCCTGGTCACTAACCGACAATACGAGTACGCCGCGAAATTCAATGACGATTCTGTCTACACGCCCGAGATGGTGGTTGACGGCAGCGCACATTTTGTCGGCAGCGACCAGAGCTCAGCAGTTTCCGCCGTCGAACAGGCGGAGCATACTCCCAGAGCAGTTCTTTCTTTAGAAGCAACACCCTCGTTCACCGGCAAGATCGACGTTTCCGTCGTAGTTACCGACATACCCCAATCCCTCGCAGGCGAGCAGTTCGCGCTCTATCTCGCAGTTACCGAGGACGACCTTCATTCACGCGTCATCGACGGTGAAAACCGTGGAAAGACATTGGCCCACTCTGCGGTAACGCGCTCGCTCGATTTAGCTGGATATGTCCGTGGAGCTGGGATCAGTAAAATCACCAAGTCGATCCCACTTCCTTCCTCCTGGACCACCCACCCGCTGCATCTCGTTGCTTTTTTGCAGGATACGACAACAAAGCGAATTTCCGGATCAAATGAAATATCTCTGCAATGAAGGAATCCCGCGTCCAGTGTTGAAACAAGCATATTATGTCGAACGACCAGAACAAACACGGATTTCATCTGCCCTGGCTGCATAAAGACCCGGAAAAAGAAGCGCGCAAAGCAGAAGAAGCTCAGCGCCGCAACGAGCTGGTTGCGCTTGCAGCTCAGACAAGGGTTGCCGAAGAGCGCAGACAGCAGGACGACTATGCCCTTCTCAGATCCGGTGGGCTTCCAACAGGAGCCACTCAACGTCTGAAAGAGATTGGCAATGCAAACAGCGACGGCGTCCTATTCACCAGTGACCTGACACCTGACGAGGCTGCACTTTTGCGCCGTGAAGGTTATCGCGCCCGCGGACTGGTTACCGGGAGCGCCATGTACCATGTCGGGGTTGCGTACGCGTCTGCCTATAACGACTGCGAAATCAATGTACTCAGTCAGGCTTACGACACTGCGACCGGCCTGGCTGTGGCTCGCATGCGGCAGGAACTCAAACTGATCGGGGCCCATGGTGTAGTAGGCGTCCGACTGGAACTAGTCCGACATGAATGGGCCGACAAGACGATCGAAGTTCAGGTGGTTGGAACTGCGGTAGAAGGCCCAGGTCTGCCGTCTTCAGACCCCTGGATGTGCGATCTCTCAGGCCAGGAATGGTATGCGCTGCACCGCGCCGGATATTCTCCGGTCGGTCTGGTTTGGGGGCACTGCGCCTGGTTTGTTCTGACGACCCAGCAGGACGAATGGATGCATCAGTCCTGGTCTAACGTAGAAATGACTCACTGGAGCCACGCATTAAGTCATGCGCGCCAGCGTGCGATGGACGACCTTGTGCGTCGGACGCGGGAGCACAAAGGCATCGGTGTAGCCGGCGTCAAGATCACGCGCCGCCTCGATGATATCAGGCTCTACGGCCCGGACCAAAACCCTGCATACGAACGCGAACACCATAACCTGGTCATTGCAGTGATCGGGACAGGAATCAAAGTCCGTCCTGGTGCGCCGAGAGCCGTCGTGCCGACAGTTCAGGTGCTCTCCCTGCTCGACGGACGTTTAGCAAATGTCGGTATGGGCGCGACGGATGCGACCATCGAATAGTTTTCTAGTATTCTGTATTATTATTATTTAAAGAGGAACAACCATGGCACAAGATACTGACCAGCCGATTGCCAGCCTTCCAGGGCATGCTACCGAACGCTTGGTGGAAATGCGCGGGACAGGCGAAGAGTCTCGCTTATTTACCAGCGACCTGTCTACCAGCGAGCTTTTACTTGTCAAGGAAGCGGGATTTGATCCGGTTGGCTTGGTAGTGGGCAGCTCAATCTACCATGTCGGATACCAGCAGTCCGCGTGGTCGCAGAACCAGGAAATGACCGTTCTAACTCAGGCGATGTACCATGCCCGTGAACTCGCAATGGACCGTATGGAGGAAGAGGCGCACCAACTGGGAGCTGACGGCATAGTGGGAGTGCGGCTGGAAGTCAACCATAAAGAATGGGGAGACCATATTGCGGAATTTGTTGCCATCGGCACTGCTGTTCGTCACCGCAACGATACCAATCGCTACAAGAACAAACACGGCCGGCCTTTTACATCCGACCTATCAGGACAGGACTTTTACATCCTGCTCCGCTCAGGCTACCGCCCCCTTGGCATGGTCATGGGCAACTGTGTATACCATAT
>PLAD01000287.1 GCA_003134215.1 Armatimonadota bacterium | reverse complement strand
GTATACCTTGCCGCTAATTCCCTGGCCCGGCTTGAGGCCCTGTGCTATTATTACTGCGTGAGTACGGCTGGTTCACCGCATAAGCTGCTGCCGTTTGAGCTGGTAGCGCCCTATTATGATGAGCTGATGGAATCTGTGCCGTACCGGTTTTGGATGAAGTACCTCCAAACCGTGTGGGACCACTATACCCATCGGCCGCAAAGCGTGCTTGACCTCGCCTGCGGCACGGGCACCATGTCCCTCCTGATGGCGAAACAAGGCCTCTCGGTGACCGGGGTCGACATATCGGCGGCGATGCTGGCTGAAGCCCGAAGAAAATCTGCGGCGGCCGGAATATATGTCAATTATGTGGAACAGGATGCATCGGAGCTTTCGGTGGACGCTGAATTCGACACCGTGGTTTCGCTGTTCGACAGCCTGAACAATATTGTAGACCCGGTAAAATTGGCCGATTGCTTCGCATCCGTTCGACGCCATATGGCGCCTCAAAGCCAGTTTATTTTCGATCTCAACACAGCCTATGCATTTAGACAGAAGATGTTCGATCAGAAGAGCGTCTCTTCCGACGGCCCTCTGCAGTACCAGTGGAAATCGACATTCGATGAAGCCGACCAGCTTTGCACTGTCTTGATGCATTTCCAATACAAGACGTCACATGCACCGGTCCAGGAATTTGAAGAGGTGCATGTACAACGCGCCTACTCGGTCGACGAAATCAAGCTGCTGCTCGACCAAGCTGGTTTCGATATAGTCGACAGCTATGATGCTTACAGTCTGAAGCCGCCGAAGCGTCGGTCGGACCGGGTGTTCTTCGTCGCGAGGATAAATTGATTACGCGGGATAGATTTTGATGAAATCTCAGAAACTGGGGACACCTGAGCCGTTTGCCGCGCTTAACCGCATTCCCATCCACGACAACAAGGAACCGCTCGTCGACCTCAGAGTCGCCTGTCCTAAACTGATCATTGGAAAAGGAGTCCTTCCCTATGTCAGGCAGCGGGTCGCGGAGATGCTTAACTTGGCGAGCGCCCAGCTTCCTCCAGGGCACCGCATAAAAGTACACTCAGGTCTGCGGACGTTAAAGGCGCAGTCGGACCTGTACTGGCGACACTTCAAAGAGCTTGAAAATAAACATCCGGACTGGCCGAGAAGCGCTCTGCGACGCGCGAATAACAAATACTTTGCGGCACCCGATGTCAAAGCGCCGCCGGGCCACTGCACCGGCGGCGCTGTCGATGTGACAATCGTCGGTCCTGACGGCAAGACGCTCGATATGACTTCCCCGACTAAGGGATGGGAAGCGGCGTACACGTACTCGACCAACCTGACACCCCACGCGTTCGCCAATCGGCGAATGCTTATCGAGTCCATGTTCGATGCGGGCTTTTCGAACTGCCGGGACGAATGGTGGCACTACTCTTATGGCGACAGCGCATGGGCTGTGAGGACCGGCGAGAAAATTGCCTGCTATGGACTGATTGAGCCGCCGGAAAACCACAGCTACGCCGGGCCAGCTCGGCCGGCGGCTCGAATAGTCAAGCGGCGTTACAGAACAGCGTCTTCTTCCGCGTTGGCTGCCCACAGAAGGCCGCGAGTCGTCAGGCGAAGAACATCAGGCTGAGCGACAATATCGGCGTGGTGGCCGAGCGACGAGTAGAAGACACGCCCCTCGCCGTAGACCTTGGTCCAGACCACCGGCATTTCAAATTCCCCGTTTCCGACATGCGGGCCGTCGGCAACTGGAAATTTCGTAGTAGCCAGTACTTTGTTTGCCGGATCAACATGCATGTAGTACTGTTCGGACGCCACCGGGATTTCAGCCGGCGCTCCTTGCATAATGAAATGATTTTGCTGCGTGATCTTAACCGTGTACTCGACGCCGTCGTTGCCGGGATGCGCTACCCACTGGCCGCCGGTCATGAACTGCCATTCCGTCTCATTTCGGAATGAGTCGCACATTCCGCCGTGTACTCCGCCGATCCCTACCCCGGCCTTTACAGCTTCTAGTACCGGTTTGAGCTGGTCTCCAGTGATCGTGCCCATGGTCCAAACGGGCACAATCAACGACAGCGCTTTTAGCTTTTCTCCATCGAGGAATGCATCGAGGGTATCGGATACTTCCACTTCGAACCCGGCCGCTACTAGCTGCTTCTCCAGAATCTCCGCGACTTGAAGCGGTTCGTGTCCGTCCCAGCCGCCCCAGACAATTATTGCTTTTTTGCTCACTTAAAACTCCAAACTATGACGTCATGTTATTACGTTTTGACGGAACACTTCTGTACCCCGCGGTCACCGAAGAATTATACGGTCAACGATGGCCGAATAGACCAACCTTCAGGGTGTTTACAAAGGCCGTGCAGTGAAATGCACACCGGCTCGCTCTTGACGCAGCCGGTTTCGCAAAAGCGCCGGCCTGCGTGTATCTTCATAGAAAACATCGCGCGCACGGTTCTTCTTATTGGCAATCGATCCGATACTGCCGCGCATCGATGCCAGCATCTCACAGAACATACGGTGACTGACATAGGTCTTGATTCCCAGCATCTCGGCTAGACGCAATGTAGAGAGCAGGCTCATCGCATCGGCCGCGGTGAGAGCGGTTGCGTGTTTTAAGCGTTCCTGCGCTAAATCCGCCATCGACAGTACATCGTTCATCCGTACCGAGCGGATGACATGCCGCGCAGACTCCTCCTCCGACTCGAGAAACATTGCTACCGACTTCAATCGTCCCAGTATCTGCCTTTCGGTCTGACCGACACTTGTCGAATTGGAAAATTGGTAGACATCTCCATGCTGCTCTCCACCTTCGCCGTAAAGACCGCGCACGGTCGTTCCCAGCGCTCTTGCAGCCTGCCACGTAGCGGAAAGCTTTTCTAAAAATGCCAGTCCCGGAAGGTGCGCCATGACCGAGACACGCATTCCTGTGCCGGCGTTCGCCAGAGATGCCGTCATGTAGCCGTATACGTTGTGGTAGGCGATTGGCAGACGCTGCGACAGGGCATCGTCGAGTCGGTCCGCGTCTTGCCATGCGGTGTCCGGCATCAGGCCCGGCAATATCGCCTGGATACGGATATGGTCTTCCTCGTTGATCATGATGCTTACCGTGTGCTTTTCGTCGATGAGTGCGACTCTGTGCTGTCCGCTTGTCACATGGAGGAGACTGACAAGGTGGGAATCGACCAGCGCGGCCTTATCGGCGTCGGACGATCCTGAGATATCGACCGAACGCAGGGAGCGAAAGGATTTCACGCGTCTGTCCTGCGTTGCTAGACCCACCGCCAGGGTGACTTCCCTCAGGACTGTGTCGCTCGCAATATGTGGAAACGGATAATGATCGAGGTTGCGGGCGAGGCGTAGACGCGTGGACAGGATGACGGGATCGTCCATTACTGGATCTGAAATCCAGGCTGGAGTGATGACGGGCTGGTTTGAGGCTCGCTTAAACGGGTCCAATGGATCGCCTAGTAACCGGATGCATTGTTAATGGACTTTCCGATATGTGCATAGGCCCCGTGCAGGACGATCAAGGCACGGTGCACCTGGGATTTAAAAGTGACATAGCAGTCGGCGCATCCCATTCTCCCATCCTTGTACAGGTCGTGAAGGGATGTGCCGCACTGCTCGCACTTGATCAATTCCGAACCATCGGGCTCCTGCGCATCGGAAAAGTATCCGACTCCGCCGCCGTCGGGTCCGTCGGTCTCGTTCAAAACTTGACTCCCGATTCGCGAGTGTGCTCCCGGAAGAGGGCGATTAGTTTTGTCGTCAGAGCGCCGGCCCGGCCCGATCCGATCTTACGACCGTCAAGCTCGATCGCCGGAATGACTTCCGCACCGGTTCCCGTGAGGAAGCATTCGTTGGCATTGTAGACATCGTACTGCGTCATCAACGTTTCTTCCACCGGGAAGTTGTTCTTTCGTGCGAGTTCCAGAACCGTGTTCCTGGTAATGCCTACCAGGCCGCAGGAATGGGACGGCGGAGTCTTGAGGACGCCATCCTTGAAGACGAATATATTATCGCCGGTACACTCGCAGACATAGCCCTGGGCATTCAACATCACAGCTTCGCCCGCCCCTTTGCGATTTGCCTCAAGCTTCGCCTGGATATTGTTTGTGTACTTTCCGGTGCACTTAATGCGCGGATCGATCACATCTGGAGGCGGCAGGCGGTTCGATGCGGTCACCATCACCAGACCGGTCTCGTAAAGCTCGGCCGGGTAGAGGCTGAGCTGCTCGGTGGAAATGTAGATATTGGCGGTACCTGAAATGTGCTTCGGGTCCAATCCCAGACCTGTCCCGCGAGTGACTGTGAGGCGTATATAGCCACTTAAATGGTTGTTTGCTTTGCACAGTTCGAGAACAGAGTCGCGCAGTACCGGCTGCGCGACCGGCATCGCTATCATCAGTGCGGCGGCCGAGTAGTAAAGCCGGTCGAGGTGCTCGTCAAGCTTGAAAACCTTGCCGTTGTAGGTTCGAATGCCCTCGAAGAGTCCGTCTCCGTACAGGAGTCCGTGATCGTACAGCGGCACCCGCGCCTCTTCCTTTTTTACTATCCCTCCATTAATGTAAAACATGTCAGACATTCGACAACTCCCGTTCCAGATACTTCTCTATTGCTTCTTCCAGTCTATTTTGCCCGCGCAAAAGCCACTCGATCGCCTCCCGCGCAGCGCCGTCGCCTCCGGGCTTCGTTGTAATATAATTCGCCAGCCTTTTCACCTGTCGAGCGGCATTTGCCGTAGCTATTTTAATTCCGGCGTACTCAAAGGCGGGCAGGTCATTGAAATCGTCGCCCATGAACGCGGTTTCGTCAACCGACGCGCCCAGACGGTTCTGCAGCTCTCGCAGCGCAACTGCTTTATCGCCTACTTTTAGCAGCACATTCTCGGGCGGCAGCCACGCCATGCGGGTCTTGACCGCTTTGCTCGAACGTGCACTGATGACTGCGAGATGGATTCCGATCGAATCCGCCAGACGAAAACCGAGACCGTCAGCCACGCTGAACTGTTTCTGCTCGCCGCCTTCGGCATCGAGGACGATTGAGCCGGATGTCAAGGTTCCGTCGATATCGAACGCGATCAGCTTAACACTTTTCATACGATTCCGGCTTTCACCAGGTCTTTGAGCATCAGCATACCGATCGGCCTGCCTTCGGCATCGACCACCGGCGCCTCGCCTACTCTGGTTCCAGGATCGGGATGAAAGGATTCTAATAGCTTCAATGTCTCATAGGCCGGAATATCCGCGGGGACTTTTCCGAACTTTTTGTTCATGGTTTCCGTGATCGGCCTGTCCCAATATGACAGGTCCTCCAACAGATGTCGCCGAACATCGCCGTCGGTTACTAGCCCAATCGCTCTTCCGCCTCTATCGACCACCACGGCCGCTCCGGCATGGGCGCTGGTGATGGCAAAGAGTGCATCGCGCAGCGAGGCAGCCTCGGTAACCACTGCGGTCGCATCGCCTGTTCGCATAACATCTTCCACTCGCAGCAGAAGTCGTCGGCCGAGTGCGCCTGCGGGATGAAGCTCGGCGAATGCTTCCGGGGTAAAGGAGCGCGCGGACATGACAGCGACAGCCACCGCATCGCTAAGCGCGAGCATTACGGTTGTGCTGGTTGTGGGAGCGAGACTGAGGATGCAAGCTTCCTTCTCAACCGATACGTTGAGGGTCGCTCGCGCTGCGCGCGCTAGTGTTGATCCTGCGCGTCCCGTGAAGGCGATAATCGGGACTCCAAGGCGCGTAAATGCCGGAAGGATAGCTAGTAGTTCTTCGGTTTCGCCGCTATAAGAAAAAGCGGCAATGACATCGTTCGGCGCAATAACCCCGAGGTCGCCGTGGACACCGTCGGCAGGGTGGAGAAATAGTGAAGGAGTTCCGGTGCTGGAGAGGGTGCTAGCGAATTTTCGGCCCACCGCGCCCGATTTCCCCATACCGGTTACGACGACACGGCCAGTGCACTCTAGTAGGAGCTTCACCGCGCATTCAAGCTCTGAACCGTCAAGCCGCGTCCGCAGATATTGTATCGCAGCCGCCTCTTCATCCAGGACCCGATATGCTTCAGCAAGCCATTGTTGTTTGCCGGACATTCGCGAGATTATACCAGATGCTCACAGCGTCCGAAGGAATTAACAGCCTAAAAGCGCCGTTTGTCGGGCTTATAGAGGTATACAAAACCATTATGATTTTTGTTGATGAAGTGACGATCGATGTTAAGGCGGGTACCGGCGGCAACGGCGCTGTCGCGTTCCGCAAGGAAAAGTATGTTCCGCACGGCGGTCCGGCGGGCGGCGACGGCGGCAAGGGGGGCGATGTCATCCTGCTCGCCGACTCCAACCTATCGACGCTGCTCGACTTTCGCTTTCAGCGGCTTTATGCTGCGGAAAAGGGTGTCGACGGCGCTTCGAAGGATATGTACGGGAAGGCCGCGAAGGACCTGATTCTGAAGGTGCCGATCGGTACTGTCGCGACCGATCTGGACACCGGACGAGTCGTCGCCGACCTCACCACCCATGCGCAGGAAAAGATTATCGCCCACGGCGGGCGCGGCGGCAAGGGCAACGCCCACTTCGCATCATCCACACATCAGGCGCCGCGCTATGCCGAGAACGGCGAACCGGGCCATTCGCTTTCGGTTAAGCTTGAACTCAAGCTTCTCGCCGATGTCGGATTGATCGGCTACCCCAATGTCGGCAAGTCGAGCCTGATCGCCGCTGTCTCGGCGGCAAAGCCGAAGGTGGCGAATTACCCGTTTACTACCCTGATCCCAAACCTGGGCGTCGTGAAGGTCGACGATGACCCGACCCATACCTTTGTCATGGCCGATATCCCGGGCCTGATTGAAGGCGCGAGTGAGGGGATCGGCCTGGGTATACAGTTCCTGCGCCACGTTGAGCGGACACGGCTGCTGGTACATATCCTGGATATAGGAGGTCAGACCGGCCGCGACCCGCTGGAAGATTATCGCTTGATCAATATCGAACTCGCGAACTACTCGCAGAAGCTCGCCGACTTGCCGCAGCTCATTGCACTGAACAAGATCGATATCGCCGAAGAAGATCTGATAACGCTCTACACCGAGCACTTCGATGAACTTGGGCTTGCAACTTACCCTATCTCCGCGGCCACCGGCGAAGGGACCAAGCCGCTGCTTTTTGCGATCTCGACCCGTCTGCAGGAGATCCCTCGTCACGTACCGGCGTCCGATGAGGTCACCTATATTAACACCCGGAACACCGCTTCAGGATTACGGCAGAGCCGCCGTGGGCGAGATTGGGTTATTGCGAAGGGCGAGGCCGAGGACGAGTATGTCGTCTCCGGCGCGAGTATCGAGCGGTTGGTGGCGATGACTCCGATGGAGAACGAACATGCGGTCACCCGACTTCAGAGGATACTGGAGCGCAACGGTGTCGTTACCAAGCTCAAGGCGCTGGGGGCGAAAGACGGCGACTCGGTGAGGATCGGGTCCATTGCTTTCGACTATATCGACGAAGACTTCGAGGAGGACGACGATCTGTGACTAGTTTGAAGAGACTTGTGATCAAAGTCGGCACAAGCACTCTTACGGATGAAGAAGGAAATCCAAACCCGGATTACATTAGACGGTTGGCGCAGGATGTGTTCGAACTGTCTCAAAGAGGATACTCCCCTATTCTCGTCTCCAGTGGAGCCATCGCCGCCGGAATGCAGGCGTTGAAGCTGCCTGGACGACCCAAGACCATTCCACAAAAGCAGGCGGCGGCCGCAGTTGGCCAGGGACTCTTGATGCACCTCTACTCCACCGAATTTGGACGGCTGGGGATCAATGTCGCGCAGATGCTGCTCACCAAGGACGATCTCACTGATCGGAAGCGGTATATCAACGCCCGCAACACAATGAACGCCCTCCTGAAGCTCAAAGCGGTCCCGATTATCAATGAGAACGATACTACCGCGGTGGATGAGATCCGTGTCGGCGACAACGATACCCTGGCGGCGTTGGTAGCGGCGCTGGCGGATGCATCGGCGCTGGTCATACTGTCGGATGTCGAAGGGCTCTACGACCATAACCCCAATGAGCACGAAGGCGCGGAGATCATACGGATAGTCGAGAAGGTCGATAAGACGATCGAAGGCCTTGCCGGCGAAGCCGGAACTTTGCGCGGAACAGGCGGGATGCGAACTAAGATCAATGCGGCCCGTATCTGCGCAAAATCGGGTGTGACCATGTATATCGCGAACGGCAAGCAGCTCAACGCTGTCCGCAGGTCGCTGAGCGGCGAGATCGGCAGCAAGTTTCTTGCTTCTACAGCGATGCCTCTCAAATCGAAGAAACGCTGGATGGCCTTCAGCCTGCCGCCGTCGGGGGCAGTCACAATCAACTCTGGGGCAACGCGGCAGATTATCCACGGCGGAAAGAGCCTGCTGGCTGCGGGCATTACCGCTGTTACAGGAAGCTTCACATCAGGAGAGATGGTTGAGGTTGTGGATGAATACGGAACACCGATTGCCCGTGGGATTGTCAACTATAGCGCCGACTCCCTGCGGCAGATCATGGGCAAACAAAGCACCGCAATCGAAGAAACCCTGGGAGTAGCCGGCCCAGACGAAGTGGTCCACCGAGACAATTTGGTGCTGACCGCGCACGGGTGAATGAACTTCCGGCTGAGAACCCGTTCGGGCAATTGTCGAGGCGACAAGAGAATTCCAAATACTTCGTCCCTGGGACAAGGATAAAAGGATGAGAAAGGATGAATTGGTCGGGGCGAGAGGATTTGAACCTCCGACCTCACGGACCCGAACCGTGCGCTCTACCAAGCTGAGCCACGCCCCGCCAATGTCTTGCCCCTCATCGGGCAACGGCTTAGAGTATAGCACAGGTTGGGGATAATTCGTATCCCAAATTAAAATTTGCACGGCGGGGGTGCCGCCGTGCAAATCGTTTTTAATGCGTGTGTGCGTGGCCGGCCGATTTTCGGATCGGGGTCAGTTCTTCCTGGACATTGCCCGCCGCTGATTTCATCTCGGAATCAAGGCGTGTGTCCTTCTCCCGTATCGTCTGCTTCGGCTCTGCCGCCGATGATTGTCCGTTGACCCGAAACAGCTTCCGGGTTGGCTCAAGTTTGGTTGACATCGTTCGTTTCCATTTCTGCAATGCGCCTTGTGTAGTATCTGCCTATCCCATACCCACCGCTGTAAAATCCCAAACATCGCGACGGGACGCTTCGCGCGAGGCGCCTCCTTCCCTTTCGGAATGAAAATCGCCACGATCCGAACTGAAGAGACTCTATTCCGACTTGCAGCGCAATCAGTCCACCCGGATGGGTGAAGAATGTGGTCTGTACTCTGTTCAGCGTTTTGATGTCCATCTTACGTCAACTTAAAATGTCCTGTTTATGCTCTAAAATTTCGGTGTTCTGATCTCCGTAGAGGGCTTTTT
>PLAD01000236.1 GCA_003134215.1 Armatimonadota bacterium | reverse complement strand
GAACTGTCTGCAGCAAAATAGTCGCGTGTTTGTTCGGCGGGTAGCTGATAATTTCCATGAAGTCGCGATACTCCATGAAGAGCACCTTGGCAAGGAAGAGCGCCAACGAAATCAAGATCACCGCCTGCATCAACTTAAGTTCCAAACGTTCCATACCGTTAACCTCCGCATCAAAGAGACGCCCAACTGGCTGAGCGCATCGGTATGCATGTGGTCCAGTTGCGCCGCTACGAAGCGGGCACGTCACAGCCCACGCTCGACGTCATTCGCAAACTCTCCACTGCGCTTCAGGTGAGTGCGGATATGCTCCTTTTCGGCAGTGACGAGCGCGGCCCTGATGATGACCTCCGCCTGCAGTTCGAGGCGGTGTCACGCTTTGACGAAGAAGAGAAACGCGTCGTCCGTTCCTTGCTCGAAGGCATGATTCTGAAGCATGAAGCCCGCCGCTGGCAGAACGTCTCAACGAACGGCGGGGAAAGGAAGTAAGCCATGAACCTGGATCTGCAACAGGAACGCCAGCAGGCGCACGCGCTGCTCGATTTGCTACCGCCCGCTAAACTTGGCGCGGTTCGAACGCTGCTCGAAGTGATGGTCGATGAAGAGGACGAAGAAGAACAGTCGCCAGCCAGTCAACAACGATTGTTTTCGGGCACAAAGCCGACCTCAGCCGCAGGCTAAGGGATGGTGTTTTTTGGATTACCTGTTGCGGAAACAAAAAATGCCGCTTCGGTCATCTCGGAATTTCGGTTGAGTGCACCGTCACGAGACACTCGAGACACCGTCTCGGTACGCCAGCGCCTGCCGGAGTTGCCTCATTGATAGCCGAGCTTTTTCATGAGGCTAGCAAAGTCGGGATCACGCGCATATTTCTGGAAAGATGAGTCCGAGCGTGGATCGGGCATCTGCTCGCCTTTCAGGACGTTGGCCTTGCGCTGAAATGCCATTTCTAGGTTCGACAGCGCTTTGGACTTATCTCCCTCCTCCGCAAATGCACAGGCCCGGTTGTAGTAGTTCAGCGGGTATTCTGGATCTTTAGCTATAGCCTCATCCAGCAGAGCATGCGCCTTCTTCATCTCTCCGGTGACACCGTAAGACATGACTAACTGGTCTGTCAAGATGCGGTCCTGGGTTGCGTTTAGCTGTTTGCCACTCTTTTGCAGGTCCCGCGTCTTCTGGAAAGACGCAGCGGCCTCGGCATACTTTTCCTGCCGAAACAACGTTTGGCCGAGGTACAGGTGCGCGAAGACGTTCGACGGATCGCGCTTTACTACCTCCCTAAAATCCCGCTCAGCTGAGGGCCAGTCGCTGTTTCTAAACTCCTGCACTGCTCGGTCTTCGATTCCGCCTGCTTTGTGTGAGTCCTGTCCGAAACCGATCACTGACAAAGACAAAAAGCAGCACAGCATGACGAGGCTAGAACGCATGTCATTTCTTCCTTCCTTTTAGAATCACAAACAAACTGAGACCGTAAAGCAGCCAGTTCGCAACGACTCCGGCCGCCAGACTCGCGTCATGGATATTCCCACCGAGCAAGGCTGCGACGAGCAGTCTCGGCATGAACATGGCACCCGCTACCTTGAAGAGTGCGTCGAATCTGCCGCCAACGACTAAGTCGGGGCGATAGTATGGCATCAATCCACAAATCGCTATCAGAAGGCCGATGACCAGCGAGACAGAGATTCTTCGTATGAAATGGCGCTCGTTTCTGCCACCTTCAGGTGCGCCCATTGTGACCTTCAAGCTGACTGAGCCAGCTTTGGCATCCAATTCCGAAGAGCACTGTTGGACGATTAAGAAAGATAAGAGTCACAGCGCTCCAGTTATTGGCAAACCGTCCCATTGTCGGTCTGGTAGCAGATCTTAGATGACACGTCCGGCTTTTTCGGCTTCTCGTCTTGCGCGGCTTGGTCGCTTCCAAAAGTTAAAAGAAAGTATCGTCGAGCGGCGTCTACGGCATTCTGCTGACGCTGTTGATTCCCTCCCCAAGGCCACGCTTCACGAACGAAGTGATATCCCGCCTCTCCAAGATCGAACAGCCCCGTACCATACCACGGTTGAAAGTGTTCATGTGACGGTGAGGTCTTGTCAGTAATTGTGTGTAGCGCATTACCGAACGCGGTTAAAGCTCCGGGAGCAATGCCCGTGTGCCCTGAGGCGATCCAGTCAGCTTGCATTGATTTCGCGTCGCCAAGGTTTTTGCTGATGAATTCGTCTGAATCCATCTCTGCGTGAACAGTCCCGTTTGGATCTTGGCCATTTGCCATGCCGTGCTTGTAGGATCCAGCCAAGCTCTGATCACTATCTACATTCTTGCTCGCGGTTTGCAGATTCTGTAACTGGTCTTTTGAGAGACCGGGAAGAGCCTCATTGATGATCTGGTTGTGTACCCATGTCGGCCAGAGTCCATTACGATCAACAACGGACAAGGGGTTGTTCAGCGCATATGCGTAACGATTCCAACTCTGCGGATACCAAAAATCAACGCTTAGGTTTGATGGGTCCGCACTCGTAAACCTGCCCAGCGCACTGCCGTAATACCGTGCCCCGAAGTAATCGAGCCCACTCTCAGAATCGCTTTCTTTGGCGGTAAAGCGCTGCGTAACATCATCCGTCTCGCCAAAGAGGAGGCTAGTGCTCCTTCCCGCCTGGCCCTGCGAAATCTCCTCACCGAACGGCAAAAAATCATGCCGAGAAATCACCTTGCCCGCCGCATCGGTAACCAGACGCACCGAACCTAAGTGGTCATAGCTCAAATAGCACGTCGTGCAAGGCGAGGTAGGCTGCGCCGCCGTGTCATACTCCGCCGCTAACCGACCTGCCGCATCGTAAACATACACTGTTGTATTACCCGCTCCTGTCTTTGTCACACGCCGTCCGTTGCCGTCGTATGTATAAGTAAACGGTGAAGGCGCGCTGGCCGTGAGAAGTCGATTTTCGGCGTCATAAGTCAGGTTGCTGAACAGGTACATCGCATTGACATTGCCGGCCGCATCGTATCCTTGTCCAGCATCGGTGCGCTGGTTATTGGCATTGAATATTGTAGCCGGATTGCTCGCTTGCGGAGTATTAATGTTCAAAGGAGTGTTACCGGTGCGCTTAATGCAACTGGTCAGGTGGGGACTCAAGAAATTGATGTCTTCAGGAACCACCTCCTGGCCTTCCTCCTGATTCGTCGGCTTTACGCATGTTTGCCGCAAACTCACACTACAACGCCGGCAGCGTTTGGTCCAAACTGCCTGACACTTTTGGCTGCGATACGGGCCGAGTCACAGGCCAGGCATCCCCGAGTTACCAGT